>NZ_JASAUT010000030.1:0-110177 GCF_029952935.1 Bradyrhizobium sp. Mp19
CGACGCCTTCACCTCCGAGGAATGTGCCAACTACCTCAAAAATTCAGGCTATCGAACTTAATGCCATCACGCTTTAATGCGATGGCATGACCGCCGCCGGACTGGAAAACCTGCCTGACCGCGTTCAGCCTTGCGCCTGTCAGGCGCGCCTGATGTCCGCCTGCTGCCAATCGTGGCCGGCAACCATGCGGCGGAAGAACCACAGCACGGCCGGGCAAGCCAGGAGCACGGCGGCGCCGAAGTCGAGCGCTGCGCTGGCGGAGCCGACCGAGGTGGAGAGCTTTCCCCCGATCGCAGGTCCCGCCAGCATGCCGGCGTAGAAGACGGTGTAGAAAATTCCCATTCCGATCGGCCGCGTCTTCTGCTCGAGCACACGCGCAGGCAGGCTCATGATCGCACCGGCAGGCAGGCCGCAGAGGATTCCAAGAGCAATGACGACGGGAAGCACCGTGTCGCTGCGCGACAGGAGCAGTGTCAGGAGCGCGAAGGCGATGCAGCCCGTGACCAGGATGACCTCGCCGCGCCTGGTCCGATCGGCGAGGAAGCCGCCCAACGGCACCGAAAGGGCGGCGAGCCAGAGCACGATACTGATGGTTGATCCGGCCGCGGCGCCGGACCAGCCTTGCTCGACGAGCATCGACGGACCGAAACTGAAGATCATCGCAAAACCGATGTTGTAGAGGCACCAGATCAGGCCGGCGGCAATCACGGCGCAGACCGTGTCGGCGGTCAGGCTGCTGCGCTCGCCTTCAACCGCGACGGCCGCATCCGGCGCGCGATAAACCAGAGCGATGACGCCGAGACCGACCAGGATCACCGCAGCGACGGCAAGATTGACGGCATGGAGCCCGAGCGTGGCTCCGATTGCCGGCAACAGCATGAGAGCGACTGCGATGCCGGCCGGCCATGAGTTGATGAAAATGGCCATCGCGGTGGCGATTTCCCGGCCGGCAAACCAGTCCGCCACCATCTTGGTCATCAGAACGTTCAGGAGCACGCCACCGATGCCGGCAGTCAGTCGGCCCGCGATCTGCACGCTCCACGACGTTGACGTGGTCATCAGCAGTTCGCCCGCCAGCATCATCAGGAGACCGGCAAGGACCACCACCTTGTCGCCATAGCGACGGCCGATCGCGCCGCCAGGCAAGGCAAGCAAGGCGCCCGGCGCAAAGTAGAGCCCGATCAGAACGCCGATATCGGCCAGGCTCGCGCCCAGACCCTGGCTGAGCTGCGGCGCGATGGCCGCGACGCTCTGAAACTGAAAGGCGATGGTGGCACGAGCGACGAACAGGACCGCAAGCATGGTCCAGCGGCTGCGCATCTGGTTTCCTCCAGTTCCAGTGATCATGATTGTGTCGTCGGCCTGATATTCTGGTTCAGGCGGAAGAAATTGGTCGGATCGTATTTGGCTTTGAGCGCGGCCAGCCGGGCATAGTTCTCGCCATAGGCGTCGCGCACCCGGTCGTCGCCCTCGTCCCCCAGGTTGTTGGCATAGACACCGCCGGTCGAATAGGGCCTGACGGCACTCCACAGCTCGCGCGCCCAACGCATGTTCGCCTCGTCACCGGCCGGATCGTCCCAGATCGCCACGGGAAAGCAGTCGAACGCCGCATCGCGGTTCGCGTAGGGCGAGTTCGATACCGGAACCCGTGCAATTGCGCCGCCAACATGCTGGAGGACCAGCAAGGATGAGGTGTTGGGAGCTCTCGCATAGGCGTCGAGCAGCGCGTCGATCGCGCCCGCACCGATCTCGCGCAGGAACTGCGCCTTCCAGTAATAGCGGCGTCCCCGCGGAAACAGGGCATCGCCACCCGACTGAATCTCAAGATAGGGGACGGTTGCGAGGCGCGTCTCGACGGGCGAGCCGAACTTGACGATCGGCGAAAGCGCGCGCTCACCGTCATGATGCGAGCCGACGTAGCAACCGGAGATGTTGAAGAACCGGTCGCCCGACGGCAGCGTCACAAGAGCCGCATCGACGTTGACCTCGTCGGCAGCGTTTCGGGCGAATGCATCGTAGAACTGCATGGCCTCACGCGCCTGATCGTAGGGATAAAGCGTTGACGCGACGGGCAACGACGTGCCGATCGGATGCAACTGGTATTCGAACGCGGTCACGATGCCGAAATTGCCGCCGCCGCCTCTCAAGCCCCAGAGCAGGTCGGGGTGTTCGGTCGCGCTGGCCCTCAAGACCTGTCCCTCGGCTGTCACCACCTCGGCGGCAATCAGGTTGTCGCAGGTCAACCCGTATTTTCGCCCGAGCTTGCCGAAGCCGCCGCCAAGCGTCAGCCCGGCGATGCCGGTGTCGCTGTTGACCCCCATCGTGGTCGCGAGGCCGTGCGCCTGCGTGGCCCGATCGAATTCGCCGAGATCGAGGCCGGCCTCCGCGCGCGCGGTGCGCCGGACCGGATCAACATCGATGCGTTTCATCCGCGACAGGTCGATGACCATGCCGCCGTCACAGACCGAGAGGCCGGCGACATTGTGGCCTCCGCTGCGAACGGCCACCGGGAACGTGCGGGACCGCGCGAACGTCACCGCCTCGACCACGTCCCGGGTATCCGTGCAGTAGGCGATCATGGCCGGCCGCCTGTCGACGGCGCCGTTCCAGACCCTGCGCGCCTCGTCGTAACCGGCGCTCCCGGCGAGGACCACCTGGCCCTTGAGCCGTAGCTGGGAGGTGGGCCGAAGCTCGGAATGCGATTTGCCCATCACCTCGTCATATGGCTGCCGCTGCTCCATCCGATTTGCTCCTCGCCACGAATGCCCATGCCATCATCTCACGGCGTGCCAAATCGTCCTGAATCCGATCGGAAAAAGTTGCGAAAATTTGCCGAAAGGGATGGCTCCAGGCGATGGCGGCGACGCCGACATGCGCACGGCCTGCGATGTCGTCCACCCTGGCTCGCGGCCTCAAAACAAAAGCCGGCCCTGATCCAATCAGGGCCGGCTTGTTCTGAGGCCGCCAAATCGCGCCGGAAAATTACTCCGCGGTCCAGCCGCCGTCGATCGAGTAGTTGGAGCCGGTGATCTGCGCGGCGTCGTCGCTGCACAGGAACAGCGCAAGCGCTGCAACTTGATCCGAAGTCACGAACTCCTTGGTCGGCTGCGCGGCGAGCAGCACGTCCTTGATGACCTGCTCCTTGGTCATGTTGCGCGCCTTCATGGTCTCCGGAATCTGGTGCTCAACCAGCGGGGTCCAGACATAACCCGGGCTGATGCAGTTGCAGGTGATCTTGTGCTGCGCGAGCTCCAGCGCCACCGTCTTGGTGAGGCCGGCAATGCCGTGCTTGGCCGAGACATAGGCCGACTTGAAGGGCGAAGCGACCAGCGAGTGCGCCGAGGCGGTGTTGATGATGCGGCCCCAGCCGCGCTTCTTCATGCCGGGCACCGCGGCGCGGATGCCGTAGAACGCCGACGACAGATTGATCGCGATGATCGCTTCCCACTTCTCCGGCGGGAATTCCTCGATCGGCGACACGAACTGGATGCCGGCATTGTTGACCAGGACATCGACCGAACCAAAGGTCTTCTCGCCGAGCGCAATCATGTCGGCGATCTCGGCCGGCTTGGTCATGTCGGCCGGCGAATGCACGGCCTTGACCTTGAAGTCGGTCTCGATGCCGGAACGCTCCTTCTCGATATCGGCCGGAACGCCCATGCCGTTGAGAACGATATTGGCGCCGGCACCCGCGAAGGCGCGCGCGATCGCCAATCCGATGCCGCTGGTCGAGCCGGTCACAACGGCGGTCTTGCCTGTCAACGTACCCATTATCGGTCGCTCCTATTTGCTTGCGGGGGGTGTGGGTTCATCCCCCGTGAGATCGTAAGTCACCATGGTTTCCCCGGACTGCGGCCGTTCTAGCCATTCTTTGTGACGCATCGACAAATGCACGTCGCGGACGCCCGCGCCCCAGTGCTCGACCATCGCAACATGGGAGAAGTCGTAGTCCTTCGAGGAGTTCTCGTAGTTCTTGCTCTTGTAGATCAGGTGAACCACCGTGACGGTGTTCTCCTTGGACGCCTTGCGCAGCAGCTCGACCGACGGATCGTTCTTCAGGTAATCGGGCAGCTTGCCGATCAGGTCGCGCACCGCCATGCGGGCGTTGTGGATCTGCCTGTTCTTGTCGGTGTTCATCCGCGTCCGGCTGGAATAGCGGATGTCCTTCTCGCGCTCGGCGGCCTCCAGCAGCGTCTCCGGCAACGGCCCGCGCGCGCTGAACAGATCGACCTGGAAGATCAGGAGATCGCGGCTGGTCTCCTCGTCGAGCACGAAGTCGAGCGGGGTGTTGGAGGCGATGCCGCCGTCCCAGTAATGCTCGCCCTCGATCACGACGGACGGAAAGCCCGGCGGCAGCGCGCCCGAGGCCATGATGTGCTCGGGGCCGATCTTCTTGCCGAGCTTCCTGAACTCGTAATTGTCGAAATAGCGGAAATTGCCCGAGGTGACGCTGACCGCGCCGACCGACAGGCGCGTCTTCAGGTCGTTGATGCGGTCGAAATCAACCAGGCGCTCCAGCGTCTTCTTCAGGGGCGCGGTGTCGTAATAGCTCAGCGATTGCGAGCTGCCGGGCGGCCACAGCGGCGCCGGCGGAATCCGCGGCGTGAAGAAGCCGGGCACGCCGAAGGTCGCGATGATGGCGGCGCTGGTCTCGTTGAACAGCGAGCGGGCGCGTTCATGCTTCGAGACCGGATTCCACGGCACCGGCGCCGACACCATCTCCCAGAATTCCTTCAGCCGCGGCACGCGCTCGGCCGGCTCGTTGCCGGCGATGATCGCGGCGTTGATGGCGCCGATCGAGATGCCGGCGATCCATTCCGGCTCGAAGCCTGCGTGGCAGAGCGCCTGAAAGGCGCCGGCCTGATAGGAGCCGAGCGCGCCGCCGCCCTGAAGAACCAGCACGCGCTGCGCTTGCGCGGGCGTCGAGGCCGGCGCGGAATCCGAAGTATCCATGCGTAACCGTTGGGTCAGGAAATGACTTGAGGCGTACCGTGGCGGCTGTTCGCCGCGGCGTCAATCAACGAGATGCGGGGCTCTTTTGTTTGAGCATGATCTCCGCGCAAACGCTTCGCGTTTGTCGCAGGGAAAACCGCCTCACACTTTTCCGGATCATGCTCCAGATCACGCGGAATTTATCGAGATCAGGTTGCCGCCAAAATGAGCGTCCAGAACACCTTGTACTTGGTGTTGGGTGCATAGACCGCCGCGATGCCCATTTTTGTGACACCGCCCTTCAGCATATTGGCCTTGTGCGGCGGTGAATCGCGCCAGCCCGAAAAGGCTTCCGCAAGCGTGTGATAGCCGGCCGAGATGTTCTCGACCGCCACCGTCGCAGGATAGCCCCCGGCCTGCAGCCGCTTGCCGAGCGGGGCCTTCACGTCGTGGTCCATCTTGTTGCGGGCGGCCATCGCCTGCGATTGCTGCTCGGCGAGCTTGGTCAGGTCCGGATCCACCACCACGGTACCAAGCCCATTGTTCTGGCGGTACTGCGAGAACATGATCGCGGCGGCCTGGCTGTCCAGCACCGCGCCGGGCTGTGCCATGTTGAGATACATGGTCGGTTCTTCCGGGAGTTTGGTGTCGGCGGCGCAGCCGGCAAGCACCAGAAGCCCGAACAGGGCGACCGTCGTCCGTTTCACTTTTGAGAACCCCCAAGGTTGGCCCGCCGTTGTTGCATACCAACCGTGGCTGAATGGTGAACAGGGGCTAACTTTTGGCCACACAAAACGCCGTCATTCCGGGGCGATGCGGTAGCATCGAACCCGGAATCTCGAGATTCCGGGTTCGATGCTGCGGACCGTCCCGGAATGACAGGTGAGATTGTTGGCCTGGTAGCCCGGATGAAGCGAAGCGTAATCCGGGACAGCCCATCCGCGGAACGAAGCCCCGGATTTCGCTGCGCTTCATCCGGGCTACGGGCACTTCACGCAGGGGCTACGGCCCCTACTCCTGGGCGGCAAAGATCCGGTAGCGGCGGGGCTGCAGGGAGACGATTTCGCCGGCCTGGAGCTCGCGGTCGCGGGGGGCGTCGATCTCGATCACGGTCTTGCCCTCGCTCCCCGACAGGGCCACCTCGGCGCGCTGGATCGGACCGAACGAACGGACATGCCGGATGGCGCCTTCCAGGGCGCCGGTTCCAGCCGGGCCGACCGCCATGTCGTGGCGGCGGACGAACAGTTTTGCCGCGCCCGATGCCGCGCCGAGCGCCGGAATGTTCAGAGGACGGCCGTCCAGCCGCACCGCATCGCCGGCAACGTCGACCGGCAGCACGATGGATTCGCCGATGAAGCCGTGCACGAAGGCGGTCGCCGGATTGTCATAGACCTCGCCGGGCGAGCCGATCTGCTCGATCTTGCCCTTGTCCATCACCACGACGCGGTTGGCGACTTCGAGCGCTTCTTCCTGGTCATGAGTGACGAAGATCGAGGTGACGTGGATCTCGTTGTGCAGCGAGCGCAGCCATTGCCTGAGCTCCTTGCGCACCTTGGCATCGAGCGCGCCGAACGGCTCGTCGAGCAAGAGGATCCGCGGCTCGATCGCGAGCGCGCGCGCCAGCGCGATGCGCTGGCGCTGGCCGCCGGACAATTGGCTGGGATAGCGGTTGGCCAGCCAATCGAGCTGCACCAGGTCGAGCAACTCCTTGACGCGAGCGCGGATCGTCGCCTCGTCCTTGCGGATCGCGCGCGGCTGCACGCGCAGGCCGAAGGCGACGTTCTCGAACACCGTCATGTGGCGGAACAGCGCGTAGTGCTGGAACACAAAGCCGACCTGGCGCTCGCTGGCGCCGCGCGAGAGCGCATTCTCGCCGTCGATCGCGACCTCGCCCGAGTCAGGCCAGTCCAGGCCTGCGATGATGCGCAGCAGCGTCGTCTTGCCGGAACCCGACGGACCGAGCAGAGCCAGCAACTCGCCGTCGGCGACCTTGAGATCGACATTGTCGAGCGCGGCAAAGCTGCCAAACGTCTTTACGATATTCTTGACTTCAATCGCCATCGGGCACCTCTGCCTCGTCAAGCCGCCGCTCGAGAACGGTTTTCGCCACCAGGGTGATCAGTGCCAGCATCGCGAGCAGCGACGCGATCGCGAACGAGGCGACGAACTGGTATTCGTTGTAGAGAATTTCGACCAAGAGCGGCATCGTGTTGGTCTCACCGCGGATGTGGCCGGACACGACCGACACCGCGCCGAATTCGCCCATCGCGCGCGCGTTGCAGAGCAGGACGCCGTACAGCAGGCCCCATTTGATGTTGGGCAGCGTGACGCGGAAGAAGGTCTGCAGGCCGGAGGCGCCGAGCGAGATCGCCGCCTCCTCTTCCTGGGTGCCCTGCTCCTGCATCAGCGGGATCAGCGCGCGCGCCACGAAGGGGAAAGTGACGAAGATCGTCGCCAGCGCGATGCCGGGCACCGCGAACAGGATGTGGACGTTATGCGCCTGCAGCCACGGCCCGAAATAGCCCTGCGCACCGAACAGCAGCACGAAGACCAGGCCCGAAATCACCGGTGAGACCGAGAACGGCAGGTCGATCAGAGTGATCAGGAAGGTCTTGCCGGTGAACTCGAACTTCGAGATCGCCCAGGCCGCGATCACGCCGAACACGAGGTTGAGCGTGACCGAGATCGCGGCGATCAAGAGCGTCAGCTTGATCGCGGCGAGCGCCTCGGGCTCCGCCAGCGCCGCAAGATACGCGCCGATCCCCTTCGAGAAGGCCGACGCAAACACCACGACCAGCGGCAGCACGACGAAGATGCTGAGGAAGGCGATCGCCAGCGCGATGATGATGAAGCGGACCGGGCCGGGCTCGGTGCGCAAATTGCGCTGCGCCGTCCCCGGCTCCGCGCGCGCGATCTCGAGCCGCGGCGCCGGCGCCGCCACGCTGACATCGGTCGCGGGTGCGTAGGTCCGCAGCTGCGTGGTCGAGGTCACCAATCCCGTCTGCATCGACATCTTGAGCCTCAATGCACGGGGATGCGGGCTTGCGCCCAGCGCTGCAGCCGGTTGATCAGGAAGATGATCAGGAACGAGGCCACCAGCATCACGACCGCGATCGCGGTGGCATCGGCATAGCGGAATTCGGACAGCCGGATCACGATCAACAGCGGCGCGATCTCGGAGACATTGGGCAGATTGCCCGCGATGAAGATCACCGAGCCGTATTCACCGATGGCGCGGGCGAAGGCCAGCGCGAAGCCGGTGAGCAGCGCCGGGATCAAACTCGGCAGGATGACGCGAAACACGGTGTGCCAGCGATTGGCGCCCAGGCTCGCCGCCGCCTCCTCGATCTCGGGATCGAGATCGATCAGCACCGGCTGCACCGTGCGCACCACGAACGGAATGCCGATGAAGATCATCGCGATGAAGATGCCGATCGGCGTGAACGCGACCTTGATGCCGAGCTCGGCGAGCGGCGCGCCGAGCCAGCCCTTCTGGGCGAACAGCTGCGTCAGCGCGACGCCGGCGACCGCCGTCGGCAAGGCAAAGGGAATATCGACGATGGCGTCGAACAGCCGCCGGCCCGGAAAGCGGTAGCGCACCAGCGCCCAGACGATGATGGTGCCCATCACCAGGTTGACGCAAGCGGCCGCAAACGAAAGCCCAAACGAAATCTTCAGCGCGTTCAGGGTGCGGCGGCTGGTGATGATGCCCCAGAACTGGTCGAGGCTGAGCTCGAACGTCTTGAGGAACAGCGCGGCCAGCGGAATCAGGATGATGACGGAGAGCCATGTCAGGGTCAGTCCCATCGTGAGACCGAACCCCGGCAGGGTACTGCGCCGTGCAACCGCTGTGCTCACATATCCCCCTGATAATCCGATCAGTTCTTGTAAATCTGATCGAAGATGCCGCCCTCGGCGAAGTGCTCCTTCTGCGCCTTGGTCCAACCACCAAAAACGTCGTCGATGGTGAAAAGTTCAACCTTGGCGAAGGATTTTTCGTACTCCTTGGCGATCTCGGGATCGCGCGGCCGGTAGGAGTTGCGCGCGGCGATCTCCTGACCTTCCTTGGTGTACCAGTACTTCAGATAGGCTTCGGCGACCGCCCGGGTGCCCTTCTTGTCGGTCACCTTGTCGACGACGGCGACCGGCGGCTCGGCGAGGATCGACTGCGCCGGGGCCACGATCTCGAACTTGTCCGCGCCGAATTCGCGCAGCGCCAGAAAGGCTTCGTTCTCCCACGCCAGCAGCACGTCGCCGACGCCGCGTTCGACGAAGGTCACGGTCGAGCCGCGCGCGCCGGTGTCGAGCACCGGCACGTTCTGATAGAGGTCGGCGACGAATTTCTTCGCCTTGTCGGCCGAGCCGAACTTCTTCTGCGCATAGCCCCAGGCGGCGAGATAATTCCAGCGCGCGCCGCCCGAGGTCTTCGGGTTCGGCGTGATGACGCTGACGCCGGGCTTGATCAAATCGTCCCAATCCTTGATGCCCTTGGGATTGCCCTTGCGCACCAGGAACACGATGGTCGAGGTGTAGGGCGAGGCATTGAGCGGCAGCCGCTTCTGCCAGTCGGCGGCGATCAGGCCCTTGCCCGCGATCGCATCGATGTCATAGGCAAGCGCCAGCGTGACGACATCGGCCTGCAATCCGTCGATCACCGAGCGCGCCTGCGAACCCGAGCCGCCATGCGACTGCTTGATCTCGACGCTCTTGCCGGTTTCCTTCTGATAGGCCGCGGCGAACGCCTTGTTGAAATCGACATAGAGCTCGCGCGTCGGATCGTAGGACACGTTCAGCAGCGAATAGTCGGCCGCAAAGGCCGAGCTCGCCCACAACAGTCCCGCGACCAGCGGCAGGATACGACGGATCATTTCTGTCTCCATTCAACCTGAGAAATGTCAGGGAACACGCAAGACATAACTCACGGCGAAGTGGTCTTAAGTCAACGAAACCGGTTTTCTTTGTTTTCGGCGGCGCAGCGCGCTTGTGCTACGAAGTCGCCGCACTGCGAAGGCTTTGTCGCGTCGCCAAATCGCGATGAACCGTCATCGCGATCGAGCGCCCTGCTCCATGCCCTATGACATCTTCATTGTATGGATGCCGCATTCCGTCTTGGCCCGGCCGCGCCAGCGGCCGTCGCGCGCATCCTCGCCGGCAGCGGACCGGCTGCTGCAAGGCATACACCCGACCGACTGATATCCCGATGCGACAAGTGGATGCGGCGGCAGCTTGCCGAGCGTGTAGATCGCCTCGATCTCCTCGCGGGAGACATTGGCGAACGGATTGAATTTCAGCCTGACGCCGTCATCCTCGACAACCGGGATGTCGGCGCGGGCACCGCCCTGGAAACGCTTGCGGCCGTTGATCCAGCCGGCGAACGGCTTCAGCGCGCGCGCCAGCGGCTCGACCTTGCGGATGCGGCAGCATGCGTCGGGATCGGTGAACCACAATTCGCGGTCCGGATCCTGTCGCGACAGCGCTTCCTCATCGGGCTTGATCGAACGCACATCGGTGAGGCCGAGCGTGGCTATCAAAGTGTCACGATAGGCCAGCGTCTCCTCGAACAGCCAGCCGGTATCGAGAAACACAACCGGGATCGCCGGATCGACGTCCGCCATCACCTTGAGCAGCGCGGCGGACTCGGTGCCGAACGACGACACCAGCGCCACCTTCTCGCGGCCGAGCGTCTTGACCGCGGCCGCGATCACCTCGGCGGGTGATGCCGTGCGCAGCGCGCGATCGAGCGCATCGGCCGCGGGCAATGCGGCCGGCGCCACTGCGAGCTCTGGTGCAAGCGTGCTCACTGGCCGGCGCTCTCCGAGTGACGCAGCTGCGTGCGGCGGTTGAGTGCGGTGACGCGGCCGTCGCCGGTCGGCTGGTAGAACACCGAATAGCGCTTCATGGTCGCGGCAAACGCGTCGGCATCGGCATCCTTCTTCACCTCGAAGGCGTCGAAGCCGGCGCGCGTCATGAACACGAACTGGTCGCGCAGGATCTGGCCGGTGGCGCGCAGCTCGCCGTCATAGCCGTAACGCTCGCGCAGCAGACGGGCCTGGCTGTAGGCGCGGCCGTCGCGGAAAGTCGGAAACACCAGCGCGACCGAAGCCAGCCGGTCGAGATGCGGCACGAGATCGTCGAGGTTGCGGTTGTTCGGCCAGATCACCCCTAGCTTGCCGGGACGGCGCAGCAGCGCCTCCGGATCGGCGAGAAAGCGCTCGGCGCTCACCAGCACCGCGCCGTCGCCCGGCAACTCGGCGCCGTCGGCGACATGCACGAACAGATCGGTGGTGATTCTTCCCTGCTTAACGAGTGGCATAGACCCGCTCCCTGATAGGCTCGACGCCCAGACGCTTCACCGTATCGACGAACAATTCCTCGGGACGGTCGCGCAGCGCGAGATAGGCTTCGACAATGTCTTCGATCACGTCGGCGACTTCCGCATAGGGAACGGCCGGGCCGATCAAGGTGCCCAACTGCGCGTTCTCGTCGGCGCGGCCGCCGATCGTGATCTGGTAGAATTCCTCGCCGTTCTTCTCGACGCCGAGAATGCCGATGTGGCCGACATGGTGATGGCCGCAGGCATTGATGCAGCCGGAGATGTTGATGTGCAGCCGCCCGATCAGGTCCGCGGTGTCGTGGTTGGCGAAGCGCCGCGTCAGCTCCTGCGCGATCGGGATCGAGCGCGCGTTGGCCAGCGAGCAGTAATCCAGCCCGGGGCAGGCGATGATATCGGTGACGAGGTTGACGTTCGGCGTCGCGAGGCCGAGGCGGTCGAGCGCCTTGAACAGCTGCGGCAGGTCGCGCTTGGCGACGTGCGGCAGCGCCAGGTTCTGCTCGTGGCCGACGCGGATCTCGCCGAACGAATATTTGTCGGCGAGATCGGCGACCGCGTCCATCTGCTCGGCGGTGGCATCGCCCGGAGGGCCACCGACCGGCTTCAGCGACAGCGTCACGATCGAATAGCCCTGCACCTTGTGCGGCGCGACCGAGTTCTTGCGCCAGCGCTCGAACAGCTTGTCATGCGCGGCCTGCTTCAGCTCGTCCGGCATGTGCGGCAGCTTCTCGTAAGGCGGATAGGAGAAGCGCGAACGCACCTCCTCGATGGCGGCGTGATCGAGCGTCAGCCCGACATCGCCCATCGCCTTCCACTCCTCCTCGACTTCCTTGGCGAACTTCTCGATGCCGAGCTCGTGCACCAGGATCTTGATGCGCGCCTTGTAGATGTTGTCGCGGCGGCCGTACTGGTTGTAGACGCGCAGGATCGCCTCGATGTAGCTCAGGATATCGCGGCCCGAAACGAACGGCTTGATGGTCTTGGCGATGAACGGGGTGCGGCCGAGGCCGCCGCCGACCAGCACCTCGAAGCCGGTCTCGCCGTCGGCATTCTTGTGCAGGCGCAGCCCGATGTCGTGGATCTTGATCGCGGCGCGATCGTGCTCGGCGGCGGTGATCGCGATCTTGAACTTGCGCGGCAGGAACGAGAATTCCGGATGCAGCGTGGTGTGCTGGCGGATCAGCTCCGACCAGATCCGCGGATCCTCGATCTCGCCCGGCGCGACGCCGGCCCACTGGTCCGAGGTGACGTTGCGCATGTTGTTGCCGGAGGTCTGCATCGCATGGATGCCGACTTCCGCAAGATCGGCCAGCGCGTCGGGCAGCTCGGCGAGCTTAATCCAGTTGAACTGGATGTTCTGCCGCGTGGTGAAGTGGCCGTAGCCGCGATCGTAGCGGCGCGCCACATGGGCGAGCCGGCGCAGTTGCTTCGACGACAGCGTGCCGTAGGGGATCGCGACGCGGAACATGTAGGCGTGCAGCTGCAAATACACGCCGTTCTGCAAGCGCAGGATCTTGAATTCGTCCTCCGTGAGCTCGCCGGAAAGGCGGCGCTTCACCTGGTCGCGGAATTCCGAAACACGCTCGTTGATCAGCGTGCGGTCGAGTTCGTCATATGCATACATGATGGATGAGCCTTACGCCGGCACCTGAAGATCGATCGTGACGCCCTTGGCGCGGATGTGTTCGCGAAGATTGCCCGGCTTGAGCTTGCCGCCGTCCTTGAGCTCGACCGGCGCGATGTAGGGGCCGACCGCGCCGACATCGTCGGCGGTGGCTTCGGCCAAAAGCGCGCGTGCGTCGTCGGAGGTGCTGACGACGGCGGAATCGGACAGTTCGGTGGACCAGCCTTGCTTGGCGGTTCGGTACACCACGGCACCATCCCAGGTGCGGTTGGCGGTCACCACCGAGGGGCCCGTGATCCTGATTTTCTTCTGTTCAAGCGGAGAGGTCATTCGGCAGCTTTCAGCAGTTCGGAGAACATCTGGTTGGAGAAGAGTTGGGTGACGTTGGACCGGCTCCACGGCGCGGAATGCGCAACCACGTCGCCGATGATGAGAATGGCGGGACCGCCATCGACCTGTTTGACGAGTTCGGGCAGCCGCGCCAGCGTGCCGACCGCGGCCTTGGCATCCGGCCGGGTCACGCGCGCGAACACGCCGACCGGCGTCTCCGGTGAGCGGCCCGCGGCAAGCATGCCTTCACGGATCGAAGGCGCCGCGGTCATGCCCATATAGACGACGACGGTCATCTTCTTGTCTGTCAGCACCGACCAGTCGACGACCTCGGCATCGCGCGCCTTGTGCGCGGTGAGGAAGGTGATGCGCAGCGCCTCGTGCCTGAAGGTCAGCGGCACTTCGAATTGCGCGGCCGCGCCCAGACCGGCCGAGACGCCCGGAATGATTGAGTAAGCGACGCCGGCGTCGCGCAGCGCCTCGATCTCCTCGCCGCCGCGGCCGAAGATAAAGGGATCGCCGCCCTTCAGCCGCACCGCGCGCTGGCCGGACTGCGCCGCCTCGATCATCAATGCATTGATGGCGTCCTGGCCGATGCCGGGCTTGCCGACACGGCGGCCGACCGGGATCCGCGTGGCATCACGCCGGATGCGGTCGAGAATTTCCGGCGACACCAACTCGTCATAGAACACGACGTCGGCATCCTGCAGCGCGCGCAACGCCTTCACCGTGAGCAGATCCGAATCGCCGGGACCGGCGCCGACCAGCGTCACATGACCGATGGCTTTGCCTTCCGCGCTCGCGCCGGCGAATGCGACGGGATCGGTGATCGCGTTCAGCGCCCGCTCGGCCTCGTCCTTGCGGCCGGCCAGCACCAGCGCGCCGATCGGGCCGTCGACGATGCGCTCCCAGAAGCGGCGGCGCAGCGGAAACTCTTCGATGCGGGCGTGGATCGATTTGCGGACGCCGCCAATGAAGCCGGCGAGATCGCCGATCCGCGCCGGCAGCACCGCCTCGATCTTCTCGCGGATGCGGCGCGCCACCACCGGCGACGTACCGCCGGTGCCGACCGCGACCACGACATCGCCGCGATCGACGATCGCCGGCATGATGAAGGTGGAGTGTACGAGGTCGTCCATCACGTTGACCGGCAGGCCGATCGCTTTGGCGCGTACCGACATCGCAACACCGACCTCGCCTGCGCCGGCACAGAGGACGGCGATGACATCGGAGAGATCGGCGGCGAGCGGATCGCCTTCGGCGCGCTCGATCCGCGCGGCGTCCTCCGCCGTGAGACCGGCAATGTCATGATCGCCGTCGGTTGCGTACCAGCGCACTGCGGCGCCGGCGGCTGCGAGCAGCCGCAGCTTGGCGCGCGCGAGGTCGCCCGCTCCAACGAGCAGCACCTTGCCGCTTTGCAGATCCAGAAACACCGGCAGATATCGCATCAGACACTCGCTTCCCCAATTTGGGGGTTGACTGAAATTATTTTCTATTTATCTCTCGATCAAGCCCAGCAAAGAGAAAATTATTTCTTCTCTATTGCAGCGCAACTTTAGAATTTTCAACTCCACAGGCCAAGGCCAAGAGATGCATCTTCTCGACAACAAATCCGTCGCCGCCAGGACGCGGTCCGCAGCCCTTAGCAATGCATCTTCCGTGCCGGGGATTCCTGCCAATCAGGCACCGCCGTCGATGGATCATCTCGACGAGCTGGAGGCGCAGAGCATCTACATTTTGCGCGAGGCGTTCGCCCGGCTGAAGAAGCTCGCGCTGCTGTGGTCGCTCGGCAAGGATTCCAACGTGATGATCTGGCTGGCGCGCAAGGCGTTCTTCGGCCGCGTCCCGTTCCCCGCACTGCATGTCGACACCGGCAAGAAATTTCCGGAGATGTATGCGTTCCGCGATCGCTTCGGAAAGGAATGGGACCTCGACCTGCGCGTCGAGCCCTGCCCGCCGATCGACAGCGTCGACCCGACCCTGCCGCCGGCCGCGCGTTCCGCCGCGCGCAAGACCGAGGGGTTGAAGCTCGCACTCAACAAATTCGGCTTTGACGGACTGATCGCCGGCATCCGCCGCGACGAAGAGGCGACGCGCGCCAAGGAGCGTGTGTTCTCGCCGCGCGGCCTCGAAGGCGAATGGGACGTCCGCGACCAGCCGCCGGAGTTCTGGGACCAGTTCAACGCCTCGCCGCCGCCGGGCGCGCATTTGCGCATCCATCCGATCCTGCATTGGACCGAGGCCGACATCTGGGCCTACACCAAGCGCGAAGGCATTCCGATCATCCCGCTCTATCTCGCCAAGGACGGCAAGCGCTACCGCTCGCTGGGTGATGCCGACATCACCTTCCCGGTCGCCTCCACCGCCTCCAACATCGACGAGATCCTCACCGAGCTCGACGGCACCAAGGTCCCGGAGCGCGCCGGCCGCGCGCTCGACCACGAGACCGAGGATGCGTTCGAGCGGCTGCGCGTCGCCGGCTATCTCTGATCGACACTCGAAGCAACACCTGACTCCAAGCAACTTGGCTTCCCACTTCGTGCGAGCGTTCCGATGAACATGATCCTTCCTACCGCCTCGATCTCGGCAACGCCCAACGGCACGACGCGGCCGCAGGTGCGCATCGTCATCGTCGGCCATGTCGATCACGGCAAGTCGACGCTGGTCGGGCGCCTGCTGCATGAGACCGGCAGCCTGCCGGACGGCAAGCTGGAAATGCTGAAGGCGGTGAGCGCGCGGCGCGGCATGCCGTTCGAGTGGTCGTTCCTGCTCGATGCGCTGCAGACCGAGCGCGACCAGGGCATCACCATCGACACCACCCAGATCCGCTTCCGCACCCGCTCGCGCGACGTCGTGCTGATCGACGCGCCCGGCCACGCCGAGTTCTTGCGCAACATGATCACCGGCGCCTCGCAGGCCGACGGCGCGGTGCTGATCATCGATGCGCTCGAAGGCGTGCGCGACCAGACCAGGCGGCACGGCTATCTCTTGCATCTGCTCGGCGTGAAGCAGGTCGCGGTCGTGGTCAACAAGATGGACCGCGTCGAGTTCAGCGCCGATCGCTTCAAGGAGATCAGCGACGAGATTTCCGCGCATCTGATCGGCCTCGGCGTAACGCCCACGGCGGTGATCCCGATCTCGGCGCGCGACGGCGACGGCGTCGCCGAGCGCACGGCGCGGATCGACTGGTACCAGGGACCGACCGTGGTCGAGGCGCTCGATGCGCTCGAGCCGGCACGCCCGCTGGCCGAGCTGCCGCTGCGGCTGCCGGTGCAGGCGATCTACAAGTTCGACGACCGCCGCATCGTGGCGGGCCGCATCGAATCCGGCAGCCTGAAGGCCGGCGACGAGATCGTGATCATGCCGACCGGCAAGATCGCGCAGATCAAGACCGTCGAGAGCTGGCCGGTGACGCCGGTAGGCGCCGCGCAGGGCGCCGGGCGCTCGGTCGGCATCACGCTCGACCGCGAGCTGTTCCTCGAGCGCGGCGACATCATCGGACATGCCGGGCAGAGCCCGCGCGACACCCGCCGCATCCGCGCCCGGATCTTCTGGCTGCACGACAAGCCGCTGACCAAGGGCGAGCAGATCCTGATCCGGCTCGGCACCAAGGAAAGCCGCGCCACCGTGGTCGCGATCGAGAAGGCGATCGATCCCGGCGCGCTGTCCAACGAAGAGAACACCGCGATCGCACGCAACCATGTCGGCGAGATCGACATCTCGCTGGCGCAGCCGGTTGCAACCGATCCCTACACCGACAATCCGCGCACCGGCCGCCTCGTGATCGAGGTCAACGGCCGCATCGCCGGCGGCGGCCTCGTGCTGTCGGTCGACGCCGGCCGACCGGCGGTGCCGGTCGATATCGTGCCGGTGGAGTCCGCGCTGCGGCCGGACGAGCGCTCGGCGCGCTACCATCACAACGGCGCGGTGATCTGGCTGACCGGCCTGCCCGGCTCGGGCAAGTCGACCCTGGCGCGGGCGCTGGAGCGGCGCCTGTTCGGCAATGGCGGCTCGCCGATTCTGCTCGATGGCGACACGCTGCGCGCCGGGCTGAACGGCGACCTCGGCTTCTCGCCGCAGGACCGCGCCGAAAACATCCGCCGCCTCGCCGAAGTCGCGACCCATCTGGCGCGCAACGGCCATATCGCCATCGTCGCCGCGGTGTCGCCCGCGGCTGCCGACCGTGCGGCTGCGCGCCGCATCGCCGACAGCGCGTTCCGTGAGATCTATGTCGCGACGCCGGCCGAGATCTGCGAGACCCGCGACCCCAAGGGCCATTACGCCAAGGCCCGCTCCGGCGGATTGCCGTCTTTCACCGGCATCACCAATGACTACCAGCCGCCGACCGGCAATGAACTGACCATCGACACCTCGAACCGCTCGGTCAGCGATGCCACCGACGAGATCGAGCGGATGCTGGCCACGACCGGCATCCTGTTCGACGAACTGACCGACCTCGCGGCGAATATCTAGGCGGCATGGCCTCCTCCTCTGGGGGGCCTTCTCAGAGCCGGGACTTTAGGGCTAAAAGGGCCGTGAACGCGGCCCTTTGGCGCGTTTTTTGCTGATTTCTCTCGAAAACAGCTCCTAAACGCCCCGTTTCTTTGAGAAAGCCCATCATGACTCGTGTCGATGCCCATGGATTGAAGATCGCCCCTGTCCTGTTCGATTTCATCGCCAAGGAGGCGACACCGAAAACCGGGATCGCCCCGGATGCATTCTGGGCCGGACTTGCCGCCATCATCCAGAAGCTCGGACCGAAGAACCGCGAGTTGCTCGCGGTCCGCGACACGCTGCAGGCCAAGATCGACGACTGGCATTGCGCCAACAAGGGCAAGGCGTTCGACATCAACGCCTACACCGCGTTCCTCAAGGACATCGGCTACCTGCTGCCCGAGCCCGCGACCCACAAGGTCGAGACCGCAAATGTCGACGAGGAAATCGGCAAGATCTGCGGCCCGCAGCTGGTGGTGCCGCTCACCAACGCCCGCTACGCACTGAACGCCGCCAACGCGCGCTGGGGCTCGCTGTACGACGCGTTCTACGGCACCGACGCGATCCCGCACGATCCGAGCGAGGCTGGCCGTGGTTACAACAAGGCCCGCGGCGACAAGGTGATCGCGAAGGCGAAGGCGTTCCTCGATGCCGCCGTGCCGCTTGCGACCGGAAGCCACACCGACGTGACCTCCTATGCCGTGATCGCGGGCCAACTCTCGGTCAAGCTGAAGAGCGGCAATTCGACCGCGCTGAAGAACGCCGCCCAGTTCGCCGGCTATCAGGGCGACGCCGCCCAGCCTTCGGTGATCCTGCTCGTCAACAACGGCATGCATGTCGAGGTCAAGATCGACCGCAACAACGTGATCGGCAAGGATGACCCGGCCGGCGTCGCCGACATGATCCTGGAATCGGCGGTCTCCACCATTCTCGACATGGAAGACTCGGTCGCCGCCGTCGACGCCGCGGACAAGGTGCTGGTCTATCGCAACACGCTCGGCCTGATGAACGGCACGCTATCGGCCGATTTCGAGAAGGGCGGCAAGACGCTGACCCGCTCGCTCAATGCCGACCGCGTCTACAAGAAGCCCGACGGCAGCGAGTTGAAGCTGCACGGCCGCAGCCTGCTCCTGATGCGCAATGTCGGCCACCACATGTTCACCGACGCCGTGCTCGACGCCAAGGGTGAGGAAATCCCGGAAGGCATCCTGGATGCCGCGGTCGCCGGCCTGCTCGCGATCCACGACCTCAAGGGCAACTCCAAGGTCAAGAACAGCCGCACCGGCTCGGCCTATATCGTCAAGCCGAAGATGCACGGGCCCGACGAGGTGACGCTGACCTGCGACCTGTTCGCCGAGGTCGAGAAGATGCTCGGCCTGCCGGAGAACACGCTGAAGGTCGGCATCATGGACGAGGAGCGCCGCACCACGGTCAACCTCAAGGCCTGCATCCAGCGCGCCTCCAAGCGCATCATGTTCATCAACACCGGCTTCCTCGACCGTACCGGCGACGAGATCCACACCTCGATGGAAGCGGGTCCGATGATCCGCAAGAACGACATGAAGGCGCAGCCGTGGATCAAGGCCTATGAGGACTGGAACGTCGACAACGGCCTGATCGACGGCCTGCCGGGCCATGCCCAGATCGGCAAGGGCATGTGGGCCGCGCCCGACAAGATGGCCGACATGCTGGCGCAGAAGATCGGTCATCCGCAGGCCGGCGCCACCACCGCCTGGGTGCCGTCGCCGACCGCAGCCACGCTGCACGCGCTGCACTATCACCAGGTCAACGTGATCGCCCGGCAGCAGGAGCTCGCCAAGGGCGGGCCGCGCGCCAAGCTCTCCGACATCCTCACCATTCCGGTGTCGCAGTCGAACTGGGCGCCCGACGACGTCAAGCAGGAGATCGACAACAACTGCCAGGGCATCCTGGGCTACGTCGTGCGCTGGATCGACCAGGGCGTCGGCTGCTCTAAGGTGCCCGACATCCACGATGTCGGCCTGATGGAGGACCGCGCCACGCTCCGCATCTCGAGCCAGCACCTCGCGAACTGGCTGCATCAGGGCGTCATCACCAGGGACCAGGTGATGGAGTCACTGAAGCGCATGGCTGTCGTCGTCGACAAGCAGAACGCCGGCGATTCGCTCTACAAACCGATGGCGCCCGCGTTCAATGGCACCGCCTTCAAGGCCGCCTGCGACCTGATCTTCGAGGGCCGCACGCAGCCGAACGGCTACACCGAATACATCCTCACCGCGCGCCGCCGCGAGGCCAAGGCCGCGGGCTGATCCGCGAGCGATCGCAACGACTAAGCAAAGCCCCGGTGCGAGCCGGGGCTTTTTTGTTGGCGCCGCGAGCCTGTCGTCGCAAGGGCGCACGGCCAAAATATCGAAAACAACCCCATGCAAAGGTGCCGGCGGACACGGCAACTTGACTCGTCGGGCAAATCAGCGGCATTATTCCATTATTCCGAAATCGCGATGTGAGTCTGCGGCTCCTCCAACCCGTCGTCCCTGCGAAAGCAGGGACCCATAACCACAAATGCCAACTGTTGGACGATGCTGGAACGACGAGTCCCTTCAACAAGTCCGCCGCGGCGTATGGGTCCCTGCTTTCGCAGGGACGACGATGAGGATGGTTCCGCTTCGCTCGCAATGACGAAGCTAAAACACCGCCAGATACTTCAGCAGCGAGACGATGCCGATGATGATGACGACGGCGCGCGCGATCTGCTTGGCGCGGCCGTCGAGCGGCAGCATGTTGATGAGATAAAGAACGAGAATAACGACAAGGAAGGTGACGAGTACGCCGACGAGCATGCGGAGCCCCCTGATGGCATCGGTGAATGTGCTGTTCGCCCTTTGCTAACGTGCAGGAGGCAGGCCGGTTCCGCGCCAGGAACCGAAAGCGGCCGCCCGCGTGCGATCGACGCTACTCGCGCGCCACCACCGCCGGCCGGCCATATTTGGCGCGGATGCGATCCGGCGCCGGCGTGAAGTTGAGCTGCGCGCCGCGCCGGTCCGGACGGCTCACCGACATCAGCCCGTCCTTGCCGGCGACGATGTCGCCCTTGCGCAAGGTTGGGTCGTCTTCAATCTTGACCGCGGCCAGGCCGACAGAGTCCTTGCCGTTGCAGGTGCAGCCCGAGACCAGCTCGTCGCGGTAGCGGAACGCGTTGGGCAGCTCGGAATACGGCTTGCCGTCTTCCGTCGCGGCGTTGTCGATATTGCCGCCATAGACCACTTCGGTTGCGCTCGCCGGGCAGAAGCTGTTGCAGCTTTCCGCCTTGCTCTGGTTGCCGGTCGCAGCAAGCGGGAAATAGCGGCCGTCGCAGGTCCGCACGCAATAGGCCTGGCCGACGTCATAGCGCGGACGGCGCTCGATCCGCGGCGCCATTGGCGCCGGGCCGTCGTCGAACGGCATCCGGATCACCGGCGGGCGGCCATGCATGAAGCCGCCGAACAGTTGCGAGAAGAAATCCTGAGCTTGCGCTGCGGGCGCAAGGGACAGGCCGAGCAATGCCGCCGTCCCGAACGCGCAGCGCCTCACGTGCCGTTTCACCATTACCGACCTCGGTACAATCCCGATCCCTGGAGCCCCCCGTTCCGATTGAATCGGAACAGGGCTCTCGATTCTTGTTCTGACGCGTTTTCTTCACGCGAACCGGTATCCACTTCGCTCGAAAACGCTCTAGTGTCCCGAATCCGAAGTTCGTGCGATTTCGCGGCAGCCACTTTCACGAACTTCGCATTCATAAAGCACACTAGAATCATAAGTTTGCTAGTGTCCTTATCGAATCCGAAGTTCGCTCCGAAGGTGCGGCAAATGATGCGAACTTCGCATTCGAGACACTAGTACAACGAGGAAGCCGTCGGGATGTTCATCGCCTGACGCCCGGAAGGCAGCGTCATCGCCGCGGGGCGCGGCCGCGCCGCGGCCCGGCCGGACCGAGATCTGCGTCGTGGTCGGGCCGATCTCGCGCGCGGCGAGGTGCGGCGCGTTCTTCGGCAGCACCACGACCCTGGTGCCGACATCGACCCGGCTGAACAGGTCGGAAACGTCTTCATTGGTCAGGCGGATGCAGCCGGACGAGACGAACTTGCCGATCGTCGAGGGATCGTTGGTGCCGTGGATGCGGTATTCGCTGGAGCCGAGATACATCGCGCGCGCACCGAGCGGGTTGCCCGGGCCACCGGCCATGAAGCGCGGCAGATAGGGCTGGCGCCTGATCATCTCGGCCGGCGGATGCCAGTCCGGCCATTCCGCCTTGCGGCTGATGCTCTGCACGCCGGCCCAGGTGAAGCCTTCGCGGCCGACGCCGACGCCGTAGCGGATCGCCCGGCCGCCGCCGAGCACGTAATAAAGTGCGGTGTTGCCGGTATCGATGATGATGGTGCCGGGCGCCTCAGTCGTGTTGAGCGCGACGGTGGTCCGGCGCAGCCGCTCCGGCAGCGCGCCGTCCTCACCGGCCCCACTCGAAGGGTCGTTCATCACCTCGTCGGCGGGAAATGCGCCCGGTTGCGTCGACGCATAGCCGAGCGCGGAAGAGCGGACCTGGGCGCTGGCCGCCGTGCTGACGACGAGCGGCGTCACCAACAGGACGCTGCCGATGGCGAGAGTGCGGGCAAGGGTGCGCGCGGCGCGCGACGCAAGCCGGCGGCTGGAAACAGGCTGCTGTGTCATGTGCTGCCCCTGGACGGGATGCGCATCGTGGTGATGCGATGCCGGGCCAACGCGCAGGGCCGCGAGTCAGTTCCGCCGCGAATCGTCGCGAAGCCGCGATTGTCAACCCGTCACGTCTCACGAAGCCGCGATGGAACTTTCTCCGCGGCGATCAGTTGTCATCGCGCAATTCGGCGCGCGGGGCGACCACGCGACGGGTTTGTTCGTCCTCACGCGGGAGGAGTTCGGTGCGCGCCTTTCCGAGTGAAGACCTGCTTGGCAATGCGCCCGAAGGCACGCCCGTCCCCGACAGCAAGATCGAACTGCCGCCGGTTGTCAGCCGCGCCGAGGCCGTCGCCTTCGCATTGATCGCCCTGCTGGTCATTGTCGTTGTGGCGGTGCTCTATCTCGCACGCGCCTTCTTCCTCCCGATCACCATGGCTTTCATCGTCGGCACCATGCTGTCGCCGGCGGCGAGCATGCTTGAACGCTATCGGATCCCGCGCGCGCTCGGCGCGGTCGTCATCGTGATCGCGGTCGGCGCCGCCGTCAGCTTCATGGTCGGGCTGATCGCCTCGCCGGTGATGGAGTGGAGCTCGCGGCTGCCCGAACTCGGCGCGATCCTGAGGGAGAAGCTGCATGTGTTCGACCGGCCGCTCGCGCTGTGGCAGGAATTGCAGACCATGGTCGGCGGCTCCGATACGCTGGCCACGCTCCAGCTGCCGAAATTCGAGTGGGTGCAGCCGACGCTGGAATTCCTGTCGCCGACCTTCGCCGAATTCCTGCTGTTCATCGCGACCCTGATCCTTTTCATCGCAAGCTGGAAGGATCTGCGCCGCGCACTGGTGATGGCCTTCAGCGAACGCACGGCGCGGCTGCGTACGCTGCGCATCCTCAACGAGGTCGAGACCCATCTCGGCAATTATCTGCTGACGGTGACCATGATCAATGTCGGCGTCGGCATCGTCACCGGCGCGATCTGCGCGATGACGGGCATGCCAACCCCGGCCGGGCTCGGTGCGCTCGCCGCGACGCTGAACTTCGTTCCGATCATCGGTCCGGTCGCGATGTTCGTCGTGCTGGTCGTGGTCGGCATCATCGCCTCGCCGACCATCGGCGCCGGGCTGATCGCGCCGGCATGTTTTGCGGTCGTGACCTTCCTGGAAGGACATTTCGTGACGCCGACGATCGTCGGACGGAGGCTGTCGCTGAATGCGCTCGCGGTCTTTCTGGCGCTGGCGTTCTGGACCTGGCTGTGGGGTCCGATGGGCGCCTTCCTGTCGTCGCCGCTCTTGATCGTGGCGCTGATCGTCAAGGAGCATTTGATGCCGGTCAATTCGCCGCAGCTGCCGGAAGACTAGCCCCGGTTTCGCATCGGGAACCATGCACCGCGCGGCGCGTTTTTGTTCCAGCACGCAAGTTCTCCGGGAGCCTTCGATGTCGAGCACGGACAGCGCATTTGGGATCAAGAACATGACGGACAAAGCGACCTACGAACGCCTCGAAAAGGATGTCACCGCCGTGAAAAACGATATCGCCGCCCTCACCGAACAGATCACCGACGCGCTGAACTCGTTTGCCAACAACGCGGGCAAGCAGGCCCGCCGCCGCTACAAGGATGCGCGCGCCAGTGCGGAAGATACACTCGACGACATGTCGGAGCGCGGCAGCGCGATGATGGGCGCGGCGCAGGATGCCGCATCCTCGATCGAGGAATCGCTGGAAGATATGATCACGCAGCGGCCGCTGGCGACGGTCGGCCTTGCGCTCGGTCTCGGCTTCCTGATCGGCGTCACCTGGCGCCGCTAGGCAATCTGCGGTCTCCGGGGGATAAGCCCCATGGTGGCGATCATG
Source organism: Bradyrhizobium sp. Mp19 (assembly GCF_029952935.1). NCBI lineage: Bacteria > Pseudomonadati > Pseudomonadota > Alphaproteobacteria > Hyphomicrobiales > Nitrobacteraceae > Bradyrhizobium > Bradyrhizobium sp. Mp19. The sequence continues at coordinate 24,229 of NZ_JASAUT010000030.1, forward strand.
CGAAAACCACCGTTCTGGATGCGATGGCGGCGCTGGCGCGCCGCCGCCGCGTTTGTCGATGCGCTCTTCAGGGCGAGGCTTAGGGCAAGATTCAAGGCAAGATTCAGGGCAGGGCTGGTCGATGCTTCAGCGGCTGATCAATGACGTCAAGGATTCCACCGGCAACGCGCTGCGGCTGACGTCGCTGGCCGCGGCCACGGCGATCGCGCTGTTCATCACCATCGCCTTTCTGTGCGCGGCCGCCTTCGTCTACGTGCTGCAGCACTACGGGCCGGTGGAAGCGTGCCTCGCCGGCGCCGCGCTGTTCCTTGTCGTCACGGTGATCGCCGCCAGCGTCTACGTGGTGCGAAAGCGCGAGATGCGCCGCCGCGCCGAGAAGGCGGCAAAGGCCGCCGCGGCCAATGTGTTCGCCGATCCGGTGGTGGTCGCCACCGGCCTGCAGATCGTGCGGGCCATCGGCGTGAAGCGGCTGATCCCGCTCCTGGCGGTCGGCGGCCTCGCGCTCGGCCTGATGGCAAGCCGCAGCGCTGCCAGCAGCAGCGAGGCGGACGAGGAGGAATAGCCTGCGTTGCCCGGTAAGGTGCAAACCGCAACCAACGATGTCATCGCCCGGCTTGACCGGGCGATCCAGTATTCCAGAGACGATTGTGATTGAGCCGATGGGCCGCGGCGTACTGGATCGCCCGGTCAAGCCGGGCGATGACGCCGTCGATATTAGACCGACTGTGCGCCCTGCTCAGGTCACGCAGCGGCCGGGCTGCAGCAGCTTGGCCACTTCGGTCAGCACGCTGACCACCGGCTCGCAGGCCACCTTGCGGGTATCGCCGGGCCGTGCCCGAGCCGGCACTGCGGGGCGATGGCGCGCCTCTTCCTTGGCCACGGGGACGCGGACCAGCACCGACGTATCGGGAAGCCGCTCGACCTTCAGCGCAACGGTCCGGCTCGGCAGGCCGGTGACTGGAACCGTGGCACGGTCGGTCTTGGCGGCGCGATTGACGGCGCTCTCCGGCGCCAGTGCGGTGGTGACCTGCTGGCCGCCGATGAGATCGTGGCCAGATGCCAGCTGGACGGCGCCAAGCGTCAGCCCAGCCGCCAGCGCAGCGAAAATTCCCATCTGAATCTTTGACATGGTGATGTCCCTCGCCCCATGGAAATTCGCTCGACGATCCCTTGGCGATCCCGGACACAACGCGAACGAAACCCGCGGAGTTCTCGCGTCCGGCCATCACTTAACCGTGTACGAAAATATTTTCGCTTGCGCGGAACGACTCAGGGGGTCTGCGAGTCATTGGAAGAGCCGGTTATTCCCCCTGCCCCATTGACCGGCGACGTAGGGCGCGACCGTGGTGATGCCGGTCGCGCCCTGCTCTTTTTCTGGTGTGCCGCGAACGATGCGTCAGCCGGCCTGTCGCTCACCAGTCGCAATCGAAAACCTGAAACCGAAGGCCCGGCCCTCCCACTCGCGAGAGGACCGTCCGCGTCAGGCATTGTCGTTCGCTGGCATGTCCTGGGATCGAACAACCGTCACTTCACGGCATGACGGGCAACGGCCGACGTGAAACTTGATTCCGGTTGTCTGGTCGTCGACGAGCATCAATTCGCTCAAGGGCTCACCGCATTTGCAGGTGACCGTTTTCTGATCGGCAAAGTACATCTGACGTCCTCCATAAGCCTGGAGATTTCTCGTCTTCGGGGCGAGCTCGCTTGCGCCGTGCTCGCCCCCTCGATTCCGCTCCTTCTCGTTCGGTCAGATCCGGGCCATCCGGATGGTTGGTGTGGCTCCTGGCGCTTATTTCGAAGCGGATTGCGCCTTCCGTGACTCCGCGGCTTCGCGCGCCTGCCGCTCGGCCTTGAGGCGCTGGAAGTTGTCGTAGAACGCCTTCTCGTTGGCGCGATGCTCCTTCATCGCCTGCGATGCATCTTGCTGACGCTGCGCATCACGGTCCTTGCGCTGCTGGGGAGTAAGATTCATACGACCTCCGACTAAGCTCTTGAATCAACGCTGGATTCAACGCGCGAGGCCGGAAAAGGTTGCACCTTGGGAAGGAACTGGATCTATTTGCGCAGGCTGGCCCAGACGCCGCCGAGGATCAAAAGACCGCCAACCAGATGGATCAGCTTCGGCGGCTCGCCGAGGATGATCCAGGACAGGAAGGCGCTCGCAATCGGCGCGACGTAGAGCACCAGCGAGCTCCGCACCGAGCCGAACCGCGCACCGAGCCAGGCGAAGCCCGCATAGGCGATCAGGCCGGGCACGAGGCCGGCGAAGACATAGGCCTCGAACGCCCGGGTGTTGAACACCTCCGCCGGGGCGGCCCACATCTCCTGGAGCGCCGGCGGCAGCGAGCACAGCGCGCCGGCCGCCGAGAACAGGCTGACCCGCGCCAGCAGCGAGGCGCGCGGCGCGACGCGCGACTGCAGCAGCGTGTAGCCGGACCAGCCGAGCATCGCGCACACCACCAGGAGATCGCCCCAGGCCGCGCTCGATTGCGTCAGCGTTTCCAGATGACCGCCCGAGACGATCAAGAGCGCGCCGCCGAGCGCCAGCGCCGTACCGAGCCATTGCAGCGGACCGATATGCTCGATGCCGAGCGCCGCCGAGATCAGCAGCACAATGATCGGCGACAGCGCGAAGATCAGCGCGATGTGGATCGCCGTGGTCGTGATGCCGGCGATGTAGACCGGGGCGCCGCACAGGAACATGCCCAGGAAGCCGGCGGCGAGGATCGGCCAGAGGTTCTGCGCCAGCGGGATCTTGCCGTCGCGGATCGCTGCGATCGCAAACGGCGCGAGGCCGATGGCGATGATGCTCCAGCGGAAAAAGGCCAGCGAAAACGGCGGCACCGAGCCGGCAAGCCCGCGCGCCAGAACCTGGTTGGAGGCCTGCCCGACCGCGACCAGGATGAAGCCGGTCAGCGCGACCGCGTCCTCCCAGCCTTTGGCGGGGCGGCTGACCTGCGCTTTCGGCGGCTCCGCATCCATGACACCGCCCCCTCAGCCGGCGCGCGATCGGCTCACACGTCCGCTACTGCTCGGCCGCCTCGCGCTCCATGTCGCGGCCGGCGAGATCCTCGCCCTGCATGTTGGCGTATTCGCGCGCCATCTCGCGCATCAGGAATTTGGCGGGGACGTCGTGATAGCTGCCGTGGTCGTTGACATACTGCATGTAGGCGCGCCCTTCGCCGTCGAAGGGATGCAGCAGCGCGTCGGCGTGGCCGTCGAAATCGAGCGGCTTCACGCCGAGCTTGGCGCACAGCGTGTCGTTGAAGGTCGGGGTCGCCTTGCGCCAGGCGCCGTCGACGAACACGTCGGTGAAGCCGTGCCAGGTGAACAGGTCCGAGCCCATGCTCTGGCGCAGCTTCTCGGTGGTGAGGTGGTTGCGCACATCGGCGAAGCCGACACGCGCCGGGATGCCGTGGACCCGGCAGGCCGCGGCATAGAGCGCCGCCTTGCCGACGCAGTAGCCGTTGCCGGCGGCGAGCACGCTGGAGGCCCGGTAGCTCTCGGGCGAGCGCATGCTGACATAGGGGTTGTAGCGGATGCCGTCGCGCACCGCGGTATAGAGCCGGCGCGCCTTGTCGCGCGCGCTGGCGTCAGACGGAACGGCGGCGCGGGCGAACGCCTCGACGGCGGGATGGTCGCTGTCGACATATTCGCCAGGGTCGGTGTAGAGGCGGCTGATCGTATGGGGGAGATGTTCGGTCATGGCGTAAGCTTAGCAAGCCATCCGCGCAGTTCAATGCAGCACGTGCAGCCCTCCCGCAGCCCTGCCCCGCCGAAGCCCCGCTCCGATTAAATCGAAACGGGGCTCTGGATTTTAGTTTTGACGCGTTTTCTTCACGCGAACCAGTGCCCACTTCGTTCGAAAACGCTCTAGTTCTCGAAGTGTTCGTCCAACCGCGGCGACGGGTAGCTGCGCCGCTTCGCCTTGAAATATTGGCGTGCGAAATGGATGCCGATCCCGATCAGGAACGGCGGCGCAAGCGCGGCCGCGATCATGAGCGCGGTGATCGATTTCGGCGTCACGATGTCCAGCACCATCGACGCCAGCAGCCACAGCGTGGCAGCAATCACCGCGACGTCGACGTGCTTCATTCCCCGGTCTCTCCCTTGGTTCCTGGCTACCATCCGGGTTCCATCCTACCGGCTGGTCCCGGACGCGCCAAGGATTCCGGGCTGCAGACGGTACCTCCGGCCCTTCACTTTTTTGGAACGGCGCTTGTTTGGAACGGCGCCTGCGCGGGCCACGTTTATCCAGATCAGACCTTGATCAGCCGAGCACGGAGGCCGCGATGGCCAACTCCAGTGACATCCACAGCGGCGTCGACCGTCCCGCCAGCCGCAACGGCGTCAACGATCCCGTCGGCGGCGTCGATGTGAAGCGAACCTTCAACGACAACCAGACGCCGCACGAACGCGCGCAATGGGCCGCCGATGTGCGTGCCGACCCCTCGCCTCGGCGGGGCGAACCGTTCCTGCCCGAAGCGCTGCGACGGCCGCCGACCGCACCGCTCAATCCACGCACCGGCCGCCGTGCGACTGACTAGGCTGTGAGCGCCCGCACCAGCAGCAGGCCGCCGGACAGCGCGAGAATCGAGAGCGCGACGGAGGCTGCGATGTAGGCGCCGGCCGCCCACAGCTCGCCGCGCTGCATCAATACGATCGCATCGAGCGAGAAGGTCGAGAAGGTGGTGAAGCCGCCGCAAATGCCGACGGTGAGAAACACTCGCATCGCCTGGCTGGCGTTCCAGCTCAGCGCGAACGACTCCGCGAAGACGCCGATCAGGAACGAACCCACGATATTGATCACCAGCGTGCCCCAGGGAAATTCCGTGCCGACCAGGCGTCCCGCGCCGATCGCCACCAGATAGCGTGCGACCGATCCCAGCGAACCGCCGATCGCGACCGCCGCCAACAACTGAACGTTCAATGCTCCGCCTTTCCGGCTCGCCATTCGACGAAGCCCGCCAGCACCCCAAACACGAAGGCCGCAGCGACCAGCTCGCCCGGCGCGTCGACCAGCAAGGCGACGACACCGACGAGCCAGATCGACCCGACCAGCGACAATGCGATTGAGAGTGAACCAGGAAGACCCGTCATGCGCTGTCCCTTCTCATTCGCGGGACACGGCGGGTCGGCGGTGGCACATGCTCCTACCGACGCTGTCGCGTCCGGTAGGAGTCATCAGCCTCGCGGCGGTTATCGGGGGACTCCATCCCCATCAACGTGGCGATGGTAGGCGAGCGGAGCGGCAGGAGCAAGTGGCCGTTCCGCCGTTTCGCTTCTCGGCTTAGCCGGTCGTCGACAGCATCGCGTTCAGTTCGACGGCTGTCTTCAGCTGATCGATGCGCGCAACGATCTGCTCGCGTTCGACACCACGCGGCAATTGAGCGAGCAGGCCTTCAAGTCTCGCACGATGTTCCTCGAGGCGTTGCTCGAATGTGTGGGGTTCAGATCGCTTCCGCTTTTGAATCGTCCTCTGCATTATCGACCTTTGGCGGTTGAAGACCGGGGCTGTTGGCCCAGCGGTCCAGTTGCTCAATGACTTTCGCGTGGCTCGGGCGCCGCGGTTTCGGGGCTTCCGGCTCATCGGACAGCTTGCGGGGAAGCTTGACTTGGTTGGCCATGGCATCTCTCCAGCGACATCGACATAACGAGGCGGGCAGCCGGATCGTTCCCAAATTTTTTACCTAAGTTATTGATTTCATTTGTTAATCATACTCAATTAGCATTTTTGTCTCAACCGGTGGAACCTCACGCGAGTTTGGCGGTTTAGCAAATTACTCAACAAGCTAAGTCTGGGTGTTTTGCGATGAATGAGCTTCGCGCTGAACGGCTTCAGGTCATGCTGTCGCCAGAGGAGTTGGCAGCCCTCGACGATTTCCGGTTCAAGCACCGCATGCCGACCCGCGCTGCGGCGGTCCGCGAGCTGCTCAAGCTCGGTCTGGCCGGCGTGGGCACCGACGGGGCGGCAGGGGTGAAATCGAGCGATTATGGGGTGTTTGACCGGGGGCCCGACGGGCACACCCAGAGCGACGCGCCGCAAGAGGATTGACGGCGCGCTGGCACAGCATGGTGGCGATCAACCGGCGGCGAACAGGTCCACAATCGCCTTCAGGATGCACACCACGAGGGCCGACGTGAACATCGCCGTGCCGAGATCCGCGAGATAAAGCAGTTGCGCCCTCTGCTCAGCATCAAGCCGCGCGATCGCTTTGCGCATGGCCAAGCTCCCTTTTCGGGAGAACGCAATGCGCCGATGTCCGTTCCCTCCTTTGCGTCAGGCCCGCTGCAGCGCCAGCGTCACGCCGCCGAGCGTCAGTGCCATGGCGCCGATCTCGCGGAGCCCCAGCGGCTCACCAAGAATGATCGCGGCCGACACCACGCCGATGACCGGCACCAGAAGCATGCCCGTTGACGCCGATGTCGGCGGCAGGCGGCGCAGCGTCTCGAACCAGGTGAGATAGCAGATGCCCATCGGCATCAGCGTCATGTAGGCAAAGCAACCGAGGCCGAGCGGCGTGATCGCGGCATAGTTCGGATGCTCGAAGAGAATGCCGAGCAGAAGCATCACGAAACAGCCGATGCCGACCTGCCAGGCCACCACCGCGAGCGGCGGCATCGGCAGCGGCTTGCGATTCAGCACGTTGCCGAGCGCGAACAGGATGGCGCAGGCGAGCGCCAGCGCGATGCCGGTCAGCTTGTCGGCGCTGAACGCAAAGCCATTGCCGCCGAGCAGGAGCGCAACGCCGGCGACGCCGAGCACCAGCGCCGCAAGATCCCGCAGCGTCGGGCGGCTGTGCAGCACCGGCCAGGCGAACAGCATCGCCCAGATCGGCATCGTGTAGGCGAGTAGCGCGCCCTCGCCGACCGTGACGAACTTCATCGCGATGGTGCCGAAGCCCATCCAGGCGAAGACATTGGTGAAGGAGGCAAACAGCAGCCGCGGGATCACCTCGCGCGGCACGGCGAGCGACTGCCCGCGGGCCAGCGCCAGCGTGCCCAGGATCACCGCCGCGCAGGTGCCGGCAAGCCCACGGGCGAACAGCGGCGGCCATTGCTGCAGCAACAGCTTCATCAGCGGCCAGTTCAGGGCCCAGCCGAAGGCCGTCACCACCAGGCAGAGAAAGCCGATCGTTCGATCGCGTTGCGTCGTATCCATCGGCCGCGCTTAGCAGGCGAACGCACGGGATTCCACATCGCTTCGCGTATGAGGGCGCGGCGCGTATGCAGGGACGCGTGGCACGCGCGAATAACCGGGCGTTGACCTTCGGACACCGCGCCGTCAGGCGAAGGTGCCGATCGTGACCCGCGGCCAGCCGTCGCTTTTCCGCGCGGCGGCAAGCCTGGCCGTCCAGGCATCGATCAGGCTTGCGATGAGCAGGCGGCCGGTGCCGCGCATGTCGGGCAGTTTCATGGTCGGCGTGCCGAGCGTCAGCGCGACCACGCCGTGGGTCGCCGCCAGCAGCGCGGTCGCGAGCCGCTGCGCAAGGCCAGGTGCCGGCTCGGCGCCATGTGCCGCCAGAAATTCCCGCACCGAGACCACGAACAATTCGTAGCTGCGGCGCGCGATCTCGGTCTCGCCGAAATAGACGCCGTCGGGAAATCGGCGGTCCTCGATCGTACCGGACATCGAGAACAGCGAGCGGAAGTGATCGGGATTGTCGGCCCAGTAATCGAGATAGGTTTCCATCACGCGCCGCAGCCGCAGATCGCTGTCGGCCGTCTCCGCGCGGACCCGATCGAGGCGTTCGGCGACCGCCTCGAGGTTCTGCTGCTTCACCGCGAGCAACAGCAGCAGCTTGGTCGGGTAATATTTGAGGACGGTGCCCTTCGAGTAGCCGATCGCGTCGGCGATCTTCTGGATCGAAACGGTCTCCAGCGTGCCGGCGGCGAACTCCTTGCGCGCGGTTTCCAGGATCAGCGCCTTCAGCGCCTCCTTGTCGGCCTCCTGGCGCGCCCTGCGCTGAAAGCGCCGTGCGCCTTTGGCTCGCTCCACGATCGACATCCCCATCTGCCTCGCGCCTCCATGCCGCGCACCCGCCCCGATGGCAACCCCGCCCTTGCAATATGCAAGTTAATTAACTATGGTCAATTAACTAATGACAAGACGGGAGGATCCGATGAGCACCGATGGGAGCCCCCTTGCGAGCTCCGTTGCAGGCGAAATTGTCCGCAGCGATTTCGATCCGTTCAGCGCGGCGACGCGGGCCGATCCCTACGGCACCTATGCGGAGCTGCGTGCCGCGGCGCCGGTCATCCGCCTGACCAAATATGACATCTGGGCGGTGCCGCGCTTTGCCGAGGTCAAGGCGATCTTCGGAGACCATGTCAATTTCAGCAACGCCGGCGGCGCGGGGCTTGCGAACCACTTCAAGGAAAAGCCGTGGCGGCCGCCGAGCATTGTGCTGGAAGCCGATCCGCCGCTGCACACCCGAACCCGTGCGGTGCTGGCGCGGATCCTCTCGCCCGGCGCGATGCGGCGGCTTGCCGATGACTTCAAGGCCATGGCGACGCGGCTGGTTGACGGGCTGGTCGAACGCGGATCGTTTGACGCCATCAAGGACATCGCCGAGGTGTTTCCGGTCAGCGTGTTTCCCGACGCGCTCGGCATCGACCAGGAGGGCCGCGAGAACTTCCTGACCTATGGCGCGATGGTGTTCGCCGGCTTCGGGCCCGAGAACGATTATTTTCGCGATTTGATGCAGCAGGCGCCCCGCGTCCTGCCCTGGGTCGCGGCGCGCTGCCGGCGCGAGGCGTTGCGCCCGGGCAGTTTTGGCGCGCAGGTCTATGAGGCGGCCGACGCTGGCGACATCAGCGCGGAGGAAGCGCCATTGCTGGTGCGTTCGCTGCTCTCGGCCGGGCTCGACACCACGATCAGCGCGATCGGCATGGCGCTGTACACGCTTGCGCGCCATCCCGAGCAATGGTCGCTGCTTGCAGCCGATCCGTCGTTGTCGCGCGCGGCCTTCGACGAGACCCTGCGCTTCGATTCACCGGCGCCGTTCGTGTTCCGCACCACGCCGCATGACACCGAGATTGCAGGCGTCACGATCGGCAAGCACGAGAAGGTGCTGCTGCTGCTCGCCTCCGCCAACCGTGACGAGACGCGCTGGGAGCATGCCGACCAATTCGACGTCAGACGGCGGCTCTCCGGACATATGGGCTTCGGCGTGGGCATCCACGGCTGTGTCGGGCAGATGGTGGCGCGGCTGGAAGCCGAGGCCGTGATCACAGCGCTCGCCAGCCGCGTCAAGCAGTTCGAGATTGCAGGCCCCACGGCCTTCCGCGACAGCTCGGGCCTGCGGGCGCTCAGCACAATGCCGGTCCGCGTGACGCCGAAGTAACGTCGCGATCGAAGGCTCGCTCAAAAAAAGCCGGCGTACCTTTCGGCACGCCGGCCTGGATTTTGCCGCTTGCGTAAATTCAGCTCATGCCGATGCCGCGCGCGGCGTGCGGTTGCGCGAGTTGCGCTGGAAGAACAGTGCCTGGCTCGCCACCGCCGACACCATCGCCGGCTGGAACGGCTTTGAGATCAGGAATGCCGGCTCCGGCCGCTCGCCGGTCAGGAAGCGCTCGGGATAGGCGGTGATGAACACCACCGGCACCTCGAAGGTCCGCAGCAACTCGTTCACGGCATCGAGGCCCGACGAGCCGTCGGCGAGCTGGATGTCGGCGAGGATCAGGCCGGGCTTCTTGTTCTTGGCGAGCGCCACCGCATCGGAATGCGTGCGCGCAACGCCGATGACGTTGTGGCCGAGATTCTTCACCAGGCTCTCGAGGTCCATGGCGATGAAGGTCTCGTCCTCGATGATCAGGACGTCGGTGGCGATCTCGGCGGCCATCTCGCGGCCGGCGGCATCGGTCAGCTTGCGCGTCTCGGCGATATCGGTGCCGAGAATGTAGCCGACCTCCTCCTCCGAAAAGCCCTCCAGCGACAGCAGCAGGAAGGCCTGGCGCGGCAGCGGCGTGATGTTGGACAGCCGCCGCTCCGGCGGCAGCGACAGCGTCGCCACGTCGGCATTGTCGTTGTTGTTCACCGACACCGAATTCCAGATCTGGGTGAACAGCCGAAACAGGCCGGCGCGCGGCCCGTGGGTCTGGTCCAGCAACGATCCATCCTGCAACAGGGCCTCGAGCATGGCCCCGACATAGGCGTCCCCCGACGCCTGATTTCCGGTCAGTGCGCGAGCGTAACGGCGCAACAGCGGAAGGTGTTCGGCAACGATCTGCGATCGGGACATTCCCACTCCATCCTTGTTCGTGAGGCCTGGTGGCCTGAAACCCGTTGTCTGGGGGCGCCAGAATCCAGTTCTGGGGCGCCCCCGGTTCCCCTGCATGCCCGACTACGCGCGAAAGCCGAAAAAGTTCCACGAAATAGTTCCAGCATTCCGGAACTTTCTGCGCAACTTTGCATTAGCTCCAGATCGACGAGGCAACGCGGCCAGCCTCTTTTTTCGAGGAAACGACTTGGAAATCAGAGACTTAACTCCCGGGGAAGCGTGGATCACATCATGAAGGAAGTAAAGAAGCAGGGCGGTCTCAACGCCGAGATTCAATCGAGAATCGGCCACCAGCTTCGCGCCATGTACGATGACGTGGTGCGACAGGGCGTACCCGACCGCTTTGCGGAGCTGATCCGCAAACTCGACGGGCCGGAGGCAGCGGCGGCGGCCGTCGCCGGGGGCGATACCGACAAGAACAATGGAGGGGACTAATGCCTCTCACGAATGAACTTCGCGACGATATCCTTGCGTCGGTCCCGAGCCTGCGCGCGTTCGCGATCTCGCTGTCCGGTAATGGTGACCGCGCCGACGATCTGGTGCAGGAGACCCTGCTGCGCGCGATCGCCAACATCGACTCGTTTCAGCCCGGCTCGAACCTCCCCGCGTGGCTGTTCACCATCCTGCGCAACCTGTTTCGCTCCGACTACCGGAAGCGGCGGCGCGAGGTCGAGGATGCCGAGGGCAATTATGCCAAGACGCTGAAGAGCCAGCCTTCGCAGGCGGCGCATCTGGAGTTCGAGGAATTCCGCGCCGCGCTCGAAAAGCTGCCGCAGGACCAGCGCGAGGCGCTGATTTTGGTCGGCGCGTCCGGCTTCTCCTACGAGGATGCCGCGGCGATCTGCGGCTGCGCGGTCGGCACCATCAAGAGCCGCGTCAACCGCGCGCGATCGAAGCTCTCCGCGCTGCTCTATGTCGACAGCGCCGAGGATTTCGGCCCCGACAACACCGTGCGCGCCGTGATCGGCGGCAATGGCGGCTAAGCGCGATCACGACGATAGATGAGAAAAGGCGGCCCGCGGGCCGCCTTTTTATATTGGCCTGCAAGGCCCGGTGACGCTCAGCGCGGCATCAGCTGGCCATCGCCGTCTTGACGGAGGCCGGCTTGAAGCCGTTTCTCAATTCGAGGATCTTGGCCGCGATTTCGGTCACCGGGACCGGGTGACTGAGCAGGAAGCCCTGCGCCTCGTTGCAGCCTTCGGCCCGCATATGATCCAGCTGCTCGACGGTCTCGATGCCCTCCGCGATCGTGGTCATGCCGAGGCTTCTGCCGAGGCTGATGACGGCGCGGACGATCGACTTCGATCCATGCGTCGCGGTCGCGTCGCGCACGAAGGATTTGTCGATCTTGAGCTTGTCGAACGGGAAGCTGCGCAGATAGCTCAGCGACGAATAGCCGGTGCCGAAATCATCCAGCGCGATGCGCAGCCCCTGCGCCTTCAGCTTGTGCAGCGTTGCAAGCGTCTCGTTGCTGTTCGCGAGGAACACGGACTCGGTGATTTCGAGCTCCAGCCGGCGCGGCGACAATTTTGACGCCGCGAGCGCGTTGACAACGACGTCGATGAAGTCGGCATCACGAAACTGGACCGCGGAGACGTTGACCGCGAGCTTCATCTCGCCGGGCCAGGTCGTCGCCTGTTCGCAGGCGCGATTGAGCACCCATTCTCCCAGTGGGCCGATCAGGCCGATCTCTTCCGCGATCGGGATGAACTGGTCCGGCGACACCAGCCCGCGCTTGGGGTGATGCCAGCGCAGCAGCGCCTCGAAGCCGCAGATGCGGTCGAGATGGAGATCGTAGAGCGGCTGGTAGAACAACGAGAACTCGTCCTTGGCCATCGCCTCGCGAAGGTCGAGCTCGATCGCCCGTCGCCGCTGCAGGCTGGCGTCCATCGCAGGCTCGAAGAAGCGCCAGGTGCCGCGGCCTTCCATCTTGGCGCGGTACAACGCGACGTCGGCGTTCTTCAGCAGCTTCTCGCCGGTGGTGCCGTCGCCCGGCGACATCGAGATGCCGACGCTGCATCCGACGACGACGCGATGCCCGTTCAGCTCGTAGGGCGCACCCACGCATTCCACGATGCGGCGCGCGAGGCGCTCGGCCTCGTCTCCGCCCTGGACGCCGCACTGGATGACCGCGAACTCGTCGCCGCCCAAACGCGCGACGGTGTCGACCTCACGGACGCAGGCGTTGAGCCGATCCGCGACCGCGCACAGCAATTCGTCGCCGACCGGATGCCCGAGCGTGTCGTTGACCTGCTTGAAATTATCGAGATCGAGGCAGAACACCGCGAAGCCGAGTCCGCGGCCGACCTGCGCAACCGCCAGCTCGATCCGCTCGGCCAGCAACGTCCGGTTCGGCAGCTTGGTCAGCGCATCGTGCCGGGCCATGAACGCGATCTGCGATTCCGCCCGTTGCTGTTCGGTGACGTCCTCGCAGGTGACGAGCCAGCCGCCATCGGATGTCGGCCGTTGCGCGATCGCAATGATCCGTCCATCGCTGAGATGCTGCAGATAGTTGCCGTCGTGCTGGGCCATCGACCGCTCGCGCTCCGCCAGCAGGTCGGTGACGGTCCGCTCCCCGTGATTGCCCGCGGCGATGCTCAGGTCGAGCACCTCCTCCATGGTCATTCCGGGAACGACCAGCTCCGGCGATATATCGAAGATCTCGCAGAACCGGCGGTTGGCGACCTGCAGCCGCGCTTCGCTGTTGTAGAGGCACAACCCTTGCGACATGTGCGTGAGCGCCGCGTCGAGCCGCAAATTGGTGGCATGCAGCTCCGCCTTCTGCTGCTTCAGCGCGGAGATGTCGCTGTAGACGAGAACGACGCCGCCCTCCTGCGTCTCGCTGCGGCTGACGCGCAGCCAGCGTCCATCCGACAGCTGCGCCTCGCTCGCAAAGCCGTCGATGTCACCGTCGGCGGGCGCCAGCCTGGCGGCATCGAGCGGATGCGACTGCAGAAGCTGCGGCGAGAGACGGATGAATTCACTCGCGCGCGAGTTGGCCAGCGCGACCTGGCCGTCCGCGTCGAGCAGCACGACGCCCTCGCGCGACGTTTCAAGCGCATCGGAAAGCCGTGCCTGCGCCGAGCGGCGTTGCGATACCTCTTGATTGACCATGCGCCGGATGTTGTCGCGCATCGTTTCCATGGCGGTCAGAAGCGTGCCAAGCTCGTCGGTACCGCCCTTGGGGATGGTCGCGTCGAGGTCGCCGCCGGCGATGCTTCGCGCGGCCCGCGATGCGATCGCGACCGGTCCGATGATGCGGCGCGCCAGCAGCCACGAAAACAGGGCCGACAGAAACAGCGCGACGGTCAGCCCGGCGACGTTGAGCTGCAGGTCCCGCTTGATCGTCGAGAGCGCCTTCTGCCGGAACAGAAAGCCATCGCCGGCCGTATAGTTGACCAGCAGCTCGACCTGCTGGCTGACGATCTTGGAGTAGCGATCGACATCGCCGACCGTCGCACCCGGTGCGCGCGGATCAGCCACCGCGCTTCCCTCTGTGGACGATCCGATCGCGCGTCGGTGCAGCGCCATCCAGGCGTCGGCGGCTTCCTGAACCTTTGCGGCGGCTTGCGCGGCGCGCGAGGATTGCGACCGATCGGCAGCAATAGCCAAATCTTCCGAGAGCGTCTTCGCGAGCTTTTCAATCTGGCCATCGAGATTGGCGCGGATCTCCGGATCCGTGGTCAGCAGGCGCTGCGACGAGGCGACCCGCATCGTGGCGAAATCCGCACCGGCCGCGCGGGCATAGTTGATCGACATCAGGGATTCGTCGAACGTCTTGGCCACCAGATCGCCGGCATGGCGGATGCCGAGGATGGAGTACCCGCCGAGGGCGACCGCAACGGCGCTCATCGCAAGGCAAAAAATCAGAATCTGGCTGCGGATCGAACCCTTGGTCAGGGCAAGACGCGAAAGGCGGCCGGTTGCGAACCGAAAGGCCGCACCGCTCTTTACCTTGAGGTTGCCAAATAGGCTGTCCATGCCCGCGTTTCGCCGTAGTGCTCGATACTCAAGCTACGCAGAAACGCGCAGCACTGCGGAAAATAACTGTCTGCTCAAAATTGCCTTAGTAGTGACTGGAACTCATGCTGAAATCGTTAAGATCAGCTGGCGATAATCACCCTTACAGGTAATCCGGGAGCCACGCTTGCAGCCCGGGATAGCCGATATTTGGTGTTCGAGGTTCAGCGGGGGTCTTATGCAGTCAGGCTTGTTGCGCGCCTTGCACCTGGGCCAATTCGGTCGCGTGCCATTTGCGGCGGCGATCGTCACTGGAGCGCTTGCGGGAGCCGCTTTGGGCGCAGCCCCTTATGTCATTTCGCAGAAGGATCGTGAATTCAAACCCGCGCAGATCTCGATCAAGCGGGGTGAGGTTTTACGATTCGTTAACGATGACGGTGAACTGCTGCATCACGCTTATTTGAGCACCGATACGTTCAGTTTCGACTCGGGCGACCAGCAGCCGGGCAGCAAGTTCGACGTCACCTTCTCGGTGCCCGGCGACTACACGGTGCTGTGCGGTATTCATCCGAAGATGAAGCTCGCCGTCCACGTCGCCAAATAGCCGCCCAGGCGGCGGCGATCTACAGGACCGACGTCTTGAAGATCGCGGCGTGGCCGAAATAGTAGACGAACAAGGTCACCGACAGCGCGGCACAGAGCGCGACCGGGGCAAGCCACGGCGCGCGGCGGTCGCGCGACAACACCTTGTTGTCGGCGACAATCGCAAGCAGGACGGCGATGATCGCCGAATGTCCGATGGTATCGATCTTGCCGAATTCGAAGCACGCGCTGATGAACATCCCCGTCAGCACGGTGGCGGCGCAGCGCCGGATCAGCGGGGTCCAGATCAAGGCAAAGGCGAGCGTGAATTCCACCATGCCGGCAGCGCGCATGTAGAACTCGTTGTCGAAGCCCAGCGTCATCGCGGAATGCTCGATCAGCAGCGGGAAGCTCCACTCCGGATAGGCCCATTTTTCGACCGAGGCCCACATCAACGTCACCGCGGCGGCGTAGCGCATCACGTCGATCGGCCGGATTCCGAACAGATCCTTGTTCAGCCCGACGAGCGCAAGATAGGCGGCAACACCGAGAAAGATCGGGTAATCGGCGAGGTGAAAGACACCGTAGTCGCGCACGCCGATCCCGAACAGGACCACCATCCCCGCCGCCGACAGCGGCAGCGTGCGGCGTGACAGCATCCCGGCAGCGATCGCAAGTTGCAGCGCGCCCACGAACGGCGACGTCGTCTTCAACTCGGGCGTCAGCAGGATGCCGCCCACGGCCCAGATCGAGATGAAGAAGAACGCGCATACGGCGCGGATCATCAATTCGGTGCGCAGCCGCAGTCCCTCGGTGACGCGGTCCATCACCCGGATCGTGGCATCACCCAGCGAGGTGGGCTCGATCAGGCAACCCGCAAACAGCCAGAAAATGGCGACGCCGAGCAGCAGCTCGAAATCCAGGCAAAGAACATTCTCGAGTCCGCGGGGTTGACCGGCGACATCGTAAGCACAGAACCATTTGACATGTGCCTCGGCACTGCGCGCGGCTACGACACAAAACAAAACCGCTGCAAGGCACGTGGCGAAAAAGGAGCGCACCGCCGAGACGGTATCTCGCGCCCATCCACTAAACATTGAACCAACCGCCCACACACTTAAGGACTTGTTTAACTTATATCAAATTTTACGCTTTGCGCCTGCCGGGACACCCCGTGGTTGCATTGTGGTTAATCATGGCAGGCGAGCCCCCGGCCTGTCCCTTAGTGCAGTCTTTACAGCCGGTTCCCTCAAATTTTAGCTAATTCCGGCACGGGAGCTCAATTCAACTGTCGTAGTCAAATCCGGACAAAATCGGATCGGGAGGCCGGTACAGTGTTCGGAGCGTTGAGCGTCGTAAGTATCGGGGTGGGGTCGGCCCTCGCCTACATGACAAGATCGTCCGCTGCGCGCGCAGCGACACTCGAGACCTGTGCGGGCGCATTCGTGATCGTCGGGCTCGGCCTGCTGGGCGCGGCGCTGCCGCACCTGTGCTGAACGAACCTCGTTCTGAACCGCGTTGGGCCGAGGTCAGCGCGGCAGTTTGGGGACCCCTGCCACCGGCGGGGCCGTTGCAGTCAGGGTTTGCAGGAAGGCGATGAGGTCGTTCTTCTCGCCTGCCGTCAGGGACAGCGGCTTGATGTCGGGCGATCGGCTCGGCCGATCGATCCCGCCCTTGTTGTAAAGCTCGATGACATCTTCCAGCGTCGCCACCGATCCGTCGTGCATATAGGGCGCGCGGCGCGCGACGTCGCGCAATGTCGGCGTCTTGAACGCATATTTCAGCTTCGCCGAGGTCGGAAAGAAACGGCCGCGCCCGATGTCATGGCCCTTGGCGGTGCCGATATCCTGGAAGGATCCGTCGGAAAACGACGGGCCGCTGTGGCAAGCCGAGCAACGCGCCTTGCCGTTGAAAAGCTCAAAGCCGTGCTGGGCTGACTTGCTGATGGCGGTATCGTCGCCCTTGATCCAACGGTCGAACGGAGCCTCGCCTGCGATGATGGAGCGCTCGAAGGTCGCCAATGACGCCTCGATCCTCGGCCGCGTGATCGCGCCGTCTCCGAACGCGTGGGTGAAGGCATCGACATAGCCGGGGATCGCCGACAGTCGCGCGATCAATTCCGGCTCGGTCATGTTTAGGTTCGCCGGACTGAGGATCGGCCCGAACGCAACGGATTCCAGATCCTTGAACTTGCCGTCCCATCCCAGCGGCTCGAAGAAGGCCACATCGATCAATGTCGGCGAGCGGATCGGCAGGCCCTTGGGATCCTCACCGATGGCGCGCGGAAGGCCGTCGGCCCATGAAAGGGATGGCCTGTGGCAGCTCGCGCAGGAGTGCGTCTTTGACCTCGACAGCAGCGGATCGAAGAACAGCAGCTGCCCAAGGGTGGATTTCGCCTCCGAATAGGGATTGCTGCTCGGGAACGGAACGACGTCCGGCCGCCGATAGCTGGCACGGATTGTCGCAGGGTCGCCCGGCGCCGTCGCCGGGGTCAAGGCAAGCGACAGCCCTACCGGCAAAACTGCCGCGAGCAAGGTCAGGCTGACCCAAAGCCTCATCGGGGTCCTCAGACGGTATCCTGCTCGGTATATGCCCAAGCAAGTTCAACGAAGTTTTAACAAACGGTTGCGGCCTATTACGGATACCGGGCATTGGTCACGATGACGCGGGGCCTGCGCGCGCGCCTGATTTCGATCAATCCGCGCGGCGGTCTGGTCACACAACCTGAGGCAGCCGCTACTTCTTCACCGGGCGCAGCGGCGCGGAGAACTGTTCGGTGCGGTCGCGCTCGGTCATGTCGACGACGGTGTCCATCGGCGCGGTCAGCTCATAGACATAGGAGACGTCGGTGAAGTAGCGCTTCGCGGTGCCGCCGAGCGCCTCGGGCGCGACACGGTCGAGCAGGATCAGGCCGAAGTCACTGTCGACCCGCCGCGTCGCCTGGCTGGTGTTGAACTCCTCCCAGCGGAAATGGAAGACCGCGTCGGCATCCTCGCCGACGACCTCCCAATTGGCGACGATGTGCGGGTGCTTGCCGACCAGCGACAGCCCTTCGTCGGAATGCGAGGCGAGCTCGAAGAACAGCAGCGACAGCGATTGCGCGGCGCGAGCGCTGACCGTGATGTCGGGACCGTTCACCGCGATCCGGTCGGCATGCGGGATCGAGCGCGATTCGAACAGGCCCTTCAGCTTGACGCCCTGCCACTGGCTCTCGCTGAGCAGCGTGACGACGTTCGACATCGCGTGGATGCGTCCGATCAGGAGTTCGCGCGCGACGTCGATATCGGCGCCGTGCCGCAGCGTGCGGGTCACGATCGACTGGATCACCGCGAGGATGTTCTTGACGCGATGGTTGAGCTCGTCGATCACGGCGGTCAACCGGCGCTCGAAGCCAATGCGGACCTCGATCTCGCGGCTGAGGCGCAAATTGTTGTAGGCGACATAGCCGAACAGGCCGCAGACGATGCCGGTCAGCGCGAGGCCGATCGCCGCGACGATGGTCGCGGTCTGCTGCGCACGCACCGTCGCGTTGCTCTTGGCATAATAGTCGAGCGACCAGTCACGGCCGCCGAACGTCACCGTGCGCACCATCGACGGCAGCGGGCCGTCCAGGCGCACCGCGCGCGAGGTGACGATGCCCTGCTCGTTGGCGGTGAACTCGTCATTCGAATCGCGCGGGTCCTTCAACGCCACCGCGAACAGCGAGCTGTCGTCGTTGGTCAGCATCAGCGACGACAACTCATAGGAGAAGGTGATGAAGCCGGCCGGCTCGGATGCGCCCTCCTGGAACACCGGCGCGGCGAGCACGACCCCGACCGGGCCGTTCTGCCGCAACAGCGGCACCGGGTCGGAGGCCACCGGCTTGGCGTTGGCCATCGCGCGCGCCAGCATCGGGCCCACCACCGAGTGGCGGTCGAAGGCGCGGCCCGGAATGCTCAGGGTCTCCGGATTGCGCGGCTCGACGTCCATCAGCACGTTGATCGGCTTGTCGAGCGCCTTGAGGTCGAGCGCCTGGTCGTCAAAATCCCGGATGGTTGGATTGGTGAAGCCATTGGCCTTCAGCTCGGCCTCCGCCGCGGCGAGCTCGTCCGGCTTGAGCCGCGCGATCCAGGCGGCGACGACGAAATCGGTCTTGAAGGCGTAGATCGCCGAGCGCAGCGGCTGCAGCATGTTGGCCTTCACCATCGACGGCGCCCGGAACAGCCCCGAGGCCACCCGTGCCAGCAGCTCGCGCTCGGTCAGGCGGTCCTGCACCAGGCTGGCGTGGACGTCGATCGCCCGCGCCAGCGCGATGCCGTCGATCGCGAGCTCCTGATCGTGCACCCGATAGGCGGCAAGACCGGAGAGCAGAACTCCGATCAGTGCAATCAAGGCAACGATGAAGCCCAGTCGAACCACACGCTTACTCGGCAATCAGGGGGTGGCGAAAGGGGACGGAAGGCATCTGGCTTCTGCGAGGGCGGCGACAAATCAGGATGCGATGAAAGCCCGCCGCAAAGTAATATGGAATAGCGATCATCGGTCCGCAACAGGAGCCGGTCGGCAACATTAACGACGACGCCACCCGGCGGTCTTTGGCGGCGCCAACGGTTGCTAATCGTCAAAGTTGGAAATTGTTCCGGCTATTGCGCAGCTTTTTTGCGGCGAGGTGCGCGCACTCGCTCGTTCACCGTCACCCTGAGGAGCGCGGCACGCGCATCTCGAAGGGTGAACGGCCCCACCGGTGGCCGTTCATCCTTCGAGGCTCGCTCCGCTCGCACCTCCAGCGACAAAGGCGAAGCCTTTGCGCGGGGATGACGGGACTGGCCGACCCTGCCACAATGATTAACGTCTAGCTGGCCTAACCCGCCTTGACCTTGCCCTGCGACCGAAGGCCGCCCTTGGTCTCGATGAAGCTGATGATGCGATCGAGGCCGTCGCTCTTCTTCAGGTTGGTCATCACGAAGGGCCGCTCGCCGCGCATCCGCCTGGCGTCGGTGTCCATCTTCTCGAGCGACGCACCGACATGGGGTGCGAGATCGATCTTGTTGATCACCAGGAGGTCGGATCGCGTGATGCCGGGGCCGCCCTTGGAGGGGATCTTGTCGCCGGCGGCAACGTCGATGACGTAGATCGTCAGGTCGGCCAATTCCGGCGAGAAGGTCGCCGCCAGATTGTCGCCGCCGGATTCGATCAGCACCAGATCGAGGTCGGGGAATTTCGCCCGCATGTCGGCGACCGCGGCGAGATTCATCGAGGCGTCCTCGCGGATCGCGGTGTGCGGGCAGCCGCCGGTCTCGACACCGGCGATGCGGTCCGGCGTCAGCGAGCCGGAGCGCACCAGAAACTCGGCATCCCATTTGGTGTAGATGTCGTTGGTGATCGCGGCGATGTCGTAGCGCTCGCGCATCGACTTGCAGAGCAGGTCCATCAGCGCGGTCTTGCCGGAGCCGACCGGACCGCCGACGCCGACGCGAAGTGGGCCGTGGGAAGTGGGCATGAGGCGCTCTCTCCGTTATCGTCGTCCCGGCCGAGTGCGCAGTTGCGCACGGAGCCGGGACCCATTACCACCGAACTGAATTGGTGCGACGCGCTGGGGCCACAGCCCTGCACAACCACAGAAGCCTGTGGTAATGGGTCCCGGCCTTCGCCGGGACGACGGCTGAGGACGCGAACGCGGCACCAACATCGTCGCTTCATTGCGCCTCATGACCGGAACAGCCTCGTGTACTGCGTCTCGTGACGCAGGCTTGCGAGATCGGCGCGAAAGGTCGCGCTGCCGAGATCGTCGAGCGAGGCCGCGTCGGCCCGCGCCGCGGTCGCGGCCACGACCGGCTCGAGATCGGCCAGCACGCGCTGGCTGTCGGTCTGCCCGAGCGGGATCAGCCGGCTGCCCGCGGAAATCCAATTCGAGGTCACTGCATGCAGGAAGGCGTGCAGCACAGGCGGAAGCCGAATGCCGTGCGCGGCGCTGACGAGGCCGACTGCGACCGGATAGACGATCGGTCCGTCGCAAGCCGCGATCATCGCGTCGAGGCCCGGCGAATTCCAGGCGGCACGGGCAATCTCGATGAAGGCGCGCCCCTGCGTCGTGGTCTCGAGCTGCCGCTCGCGCGACGGCACGAAGGCGGCCGCGCGTTCGGCAATCTCCTTCAGCCCGGCGGGATCATGCTCAGACGCCGCGCGAAAACTCTGCGCGAGAAACACGGCGTCGCAAAATCCGCTGCCGTCGGAAAGCATCGCGGCGAGCCAATCGCGCAGCGACGCGGCATCGGTGATGTCGCCGGCCTCGACCGCCCATTCGATGCCGCTGGAATAGGCGAACGCTCCGACCGGAAAGGACGGCGACAGCCATGTCATCAGCCGGTACAGCGCGGCCGCCTGGTCCTCCGCCATCCCGCCGCGCAGCACGGCGGGATCAGGCTCATTTGTGGTCATGAGCATGGGAGTGGTCGTGGTGTTGATGGGCATGCTCGCAATGCTCATCATGATGATGGTGGTGGTGGTCATGGTCAGGCCCATGATCATGGCCATGGTGGTGACCGTGATCATGCGCATGGCTGTGGGCATGATCGTGCCCGGTGTGACCATGCGCGTGCTCGTCGGCATGCGCATGCTCGGCATAGGCGCCGCCCTCGGGATCGAACGGCGCCTCGATCTCGATGACACGGGCCCCTAACCCCTTCACCATCGCCTCGATCACGTGATCCCTGCGGATGCGCAGGCCCTTCGGCATGATCTGGGTCGGCAGATGACGGTTGCCGAGATGCCAGGCGACCCGGATCAGATGATGCGGATCGCTGCCGCGGATTTCCGCCAGCGGCTCGGGAGCTGCGACCACCTCGACGAGGCGGCCGTCCTCCAGCACCAGCGCATCGCCGCCGCGCAGCGCGACGGCGTTTTCGAGATCAAGCAGGAATTCGAGCCCGCGCGTCCCTGACATCACCATCCGCCGCCGATGCCGGTCGTCGAAATCGAGCACGACGGTGTCGGCTGCCGCTTCCTTCCAGCGATGCTGTCCCAGGACTTTGGTGGCGCGGATCATCGATGCCTCAGAGCTTCTCGACCTTGGCGTCGCTGATGATCTCGATCACCGTCGGCCCGGTCTTCATGTTAGCGGAATATTCGCGCCATACCTTCATGTGCGGCGCCCTGGCATGGCCGTTGAGATCCTCGCGGCTCTCCCAGCGCTCGACCACCACATAGAGGTTGGGATCGTTGACGCTGACATTGCCGTCATAGGAGATGCAGCCCTTCTCCTTGCGGGTCTCGACCGTGCAGGCCTTGTGCCCCTTGATGAAGTCGTCCTTGTTCTCCGGCTTCATCGGCGTGGTGGCGATGACATAGATCATGCTGTTGCTCCCGTTCTTCTTATTTTAGCGGACGTCGACCTTCTCGGGCGTGATCACCTCGATCTTCGGCGGCGCGGCCATGCATTTCACCGCGACCCGGCCGAACGTCTTCATGTGCTCGGCGGTGCGATGCGGCACCAGTGCCTCCCCGTTCTCCCACTGCTCGACGAACACCATCTTGCTGTGGTCGGTGACGCTCTCATGTAGATCGTAGGCGATGTTGCCGGGCTCCTTGCGGGTTTCCTTGATGCAGGCCGTCGCCGCGGCGATGAATTCGGCGCGGGTCTCGGGCTTGATGGTCAGCGTGGCAACGACGTAAATCACGGAAATTCCTCCCGGTTTTCTTTTCTGGGTGAGATACCGGGATGGGTTTTAGAACATAAAATAGCGCTGTGCCATGGGCAGCACCTCGGCCGGCGCGCAGGTCAGCAGCTCGCCGTCTGCGCGTACCTCATAGGTCTCGGGATCGACCTCGATCTCGGGCGTCGCGTCGTTGTGGATCATGCTCTTCTTGGAGATCTTGCCGCGGGTGTTCTGCACCGCATAGAGCTTCTTGGCTGTGCCGAGCTTGCGGGCGAGACCGCCGCTCGCCGCGGCCTTCGAGGTGAACACCACCGAGGACGCGGTGAGCGACTTGCCGAAGGCGGCGAACATCGGCTGGTAATGCACCGGCTGCGGCGTCGGGATCGAGGCGTTGGGATCGCCCATCGGCGCCGCCACGATCGAGCCGCCCTTGATGATGCAATCCGGCTTGACGCCGAAGAACGCCGGCGACCACAGCACGAGGTCGGCGAGCTTGCCTTTCTCGACCGAGCCGATCAGCTTCGACACGCCGTGCGCGATCGCGGGGTTGATGGTGTATTTGGCGATGTAGCGCTTGACGCGGAAATTGTCGTTGTCGTTGCCCTTGTCCTGCGGCAGCGTGCCGCGCTGCTTCTTCATCTTGTCGGCGGTCTGCCAGGTACGGATGATGACCTCCCCGAGCCGCCCCATCGCCTGCGAGTCCGACGAGATCATCGAGAGCGCGCCGAGATCGTGCAGGATGTCCTCGGCGGCGATGGTCTCCTTGCGGATCCGGCTTTCGGCGAAGGCGAGGTCCTCGGCGATCGACGGATCGAGGTGATGGCACACCATCAGCATGTCGAGATGCTCGTCGATGGTGTTGCGGGTGAACGGCCTTGTCGGATTGGTCGAGGACGGCAGCACGTTCTTGAGGCCCGCGACCTTGATGATGTCGGGCGCGTGGCCGCCGCCGGCACCCTCGGTGTGGAAGGCATGGATGGTGCGGCCCTTGAAAGCCTTGATCGTATCCTCGACGAAGCCGGATTCGTTCAGCGTGTCCGAGTGCAGCATCACCTGGACGTCGTAATCGTCGGCCACCGAGAGGCAGGTGTCGATGGCGGACGGCGTGGTGCCCCAGTCCTCGTGCAGCTTCAGCGCGCAGGCGCCGGCCTTGATCATCTCGACCAGCGCCGCCGGGCGTGAGGCATTGCCCTTGCCGGAGATGCCGAGGTTGACCGGGAAGGCGTCGAACGACTGGATCATCCGCCCCATGTGCCACGGGCCGGGCGTGCAGGTGGTGGCGAAGGTGCCGTGCGACGGGCCGGTGCCGCCCCCTAACATCGAGGTGACGCCGCTCATCAGCGCGTGCTCGATCTGCTGCGGGCAGATGAAATGGATGTGGCTGTCGAAACCGCCAGCGGTGAGGATCTTGCCCTCGCCCGCGATCACGTCGGTGCCGGGACCGATGATGATGGTGACGTTGGGCTGGATGTCGGGATTGCCGGCCTTGCCGATCGCCGCGATCATGCCCTCCTTGATCGCGACGTCGGCCTTCACGATGCCCCAGTGATCGACGATCAGCGCGTTGGTGATGACGGTGTCGGCCGCGCCCTGCGCGTTGGTCACCTGCGACTGCCCCATGCCGTCGCGGATCACCTTGCCGCCGCCGAACTTCACCTCCTCGCCATAGGTGGTGAGATCCTTCTCGACCTCGATGATCAGGTCGGTGTCGGCAAGCCGCACCTTATCGCCGGTGGTCGGGCCGAACATGTCGGCATAGACGGAACGCTTGATCTTCACGGACATATCAGCCCCCAGTTTCAGCCAGCGCGGCCCTGGCGCGCGCAATCGTGTCGTCGAAAATGCGGTCGAGCCGCGGATTGATACCCCGGCAGCCGGCAACGACCTTGTCGGCCCAGGTCGCATAGTCGGCGAGATCGTCGCGCTCGTCCTTGCTTGGATGCGGCACGATCCGCGCGCCGACATTGCTGATCTTGTCGGCGATCTTGATCAGCTTTGCATCGGGAGATTTGTGCGGAGCATCCTCGATCTGCTTTTGCCGGCGGGCGGCCTTTGGCAGGCTCATGTCGTCGGTGCATTCGGCCACCAGCGAGGCGACGCGCGCGCTGAACTTCTGCGCGAGCTCCTCGCGCGTGGTCTCGGTGTCCTCGATGGTGTCGTGCAGCCAGCCTGCGGCGACCAGCTCGGCATCCGCGCCATCGGTCACGGCCGCAAGCAGGTTCGCGACCTCGGCGAGATGGTTGATGTAAGGCTCGCTGCCCCGCCCCTTGCGCGCCATGCCGTTGTGACGGCGCGCAGCAAGCTCGGCGGCTTCGGAGACCATGCGGAGCGCGGGCAGCATCGGACCTAAAGCTTCCCCTTCACTTCGGCGCGAAAACCGTAGATCACGCGCTTGCCGGCGAGCGCGACGAGCTGGACGTCGCGGGTCTGGCCGGGTTCGAAGCGGACGGCGGTGCCGGCGGCGATGTTGAGGCGCATGCCGCGGGCCTTCTTGCGGTCGAATTTCAGCGCCGGGTTGGTCTCGAAGAAATGGTAGTGCGAGCCGACCTGGATCGGACGGTCGCCGGTGTTGGCGACCGACAGCGTCACGGTCTTGCGGCCGGCATTGAGCTCGATCTCGCCGTCCTTGATGAAGAGTTCGCCGGGGATCATTCGTCTCTCCTGTCATTCCGGGGCGATGCGCAGCATCGAACCCGGAATCTCCTGAAACAACCTCTGGATTCCGGGTTCGGCCTTCAGCCGCCCCGGAATGACGCTCGTGGCTATCGGATCGGCTCGTGCACGGTGACGAGTTTTGTCCCGTCGGGGAATGTCGCCTCGACCTGGATGTCGTGGATCATCTCGGGGATACCATGCATCACCTGCGCGCGGGTCAGGACCTTCGCGCCAGCCTGCATCAGATCGGCGACGGTGCGCCCATCACGCGCGCCCTCGACGATGAAGTCGGTGATCAAGGCCACCGCTTCCGGATGGTTCAGCTTGACGCCGCGCTCGAGCCGGCGCCGCGCCACCATGGCCGCCATCGATACCAGGAGCTTGTCCTTTTCGCGGGGAGACAAATTCATGCGAGCACTCTGATCGTTCTTGAAAGGTTTAGTTGAGCCACAGCCGCGGCAGCGGGACAGTGGAGGCGCGGCCGAGCACCGTCATCATGTCGGCGCGCAGCCGGGCCGCATCTTGGGCACAGAAGCGGGCCATTGCAAAGCCATTCCAGGCGGAGATGCCGACCTCGCCGCCAAAGCTGTCGGACGCCTCGCGGATGCGCTCGACCAAGGCCTCGTCGCCCGGCACGATCAGCGCCGTGCCGATCGCGCAGCCGCCGCCCGCGATCGCGGGTCGGGCAAGCTTCTCGCCGATCTCGCCGTCGAGCCTGACCGTTTCGGCAAACACCAGCCTCCCGCCACGCCGCATCCGCCAGCGATCGACAAATTCGCCGTGGCGCATGGTCTCGCCCATCGCGGCGCGGCCGAACACCACGATCTCGCAGAGCAGGAGCGAGGCACCCTCGGCAAGGTCGATGTCGAAGCCTCTGACAATGCGGGCACTGTCGAACAGGATGGTTTCCTGCGGCAGCCAGGCGAGATGCGCGCCTGCGGCAACGGTCAGCGCGATGTCGAGCCGTGCCGCCGCTGCCGGTGCGCGGTAGACTTTCTCAGCCGCCGCCGTGGTCAGGGTCAGCCGTGCGCCCTCGCCGGCCGCGATCGCGATCTCGAAGCGATCCCCGCCGGCAATGCCGCCGGCGGTGTTGACGAACATGGCCGAGAGACCGTCGTCCTCCGGCGATGGGAAGCGGACGCGCAGCGAGCCCGACTCATGCAGGTCGCCGCGGCGGGTGGCGCCGTCCTTGAAATGCACGCCGAACCGGACCGCACCCTGGGCGCGGTTTGCCGCAAACGTCACCGCTGCCGCGCCTGCGATCCCGGTCCGCATTCCCCCGACGCTCCCTTCGCGCGCCACAACAGGCGGCGTCACATCCTGTTCACAGCGCCATCTGGCGGCTGATCTCGGCGGGATCGAGGCTTGCGCGGTCGCAGGCATATTTCACCGCACCCCGGTCCATCACGGCAAAACTGTCGCCGAGTTCGCAGGCAAAGTCGAGATATTGTTCGACCAGCACGATCGCGATGTTGCCGAGGTTGCGCAGATAGGAGATGGCGCGGCCGATATCCTTGATGATCGAGGGCTGGATGCCCTCGGTCGGCTCGTCAAGCAGCAGGAGCTTCGGCCGCATCACCAGCGCGCGGCCGATCGCAAGCTGCTGCTGCTGGCCGCCGGAAAGATCGCCGCCGCGGCGGCCCAGCATGGTCTCCAGCACCGGAAACAGCGAGAACACGTCGTCGGGAATGTTGCGGTCTTCGCGCTTCAGCGGACCGAAGCCGGTCTTCAGGTTCTCTTCCACCGTCAGCAGCGGAAAGATCTCGCGGCCCTGCGGCACGAAGCCGATGCCGCGACGCGCCCGCTCATAAGGCTTTAGCGCGGTGATGTCCTTGCCGTCGAAATTGATCGCGCCGGACGCGATCGGATACTGGCCGACCATGGCGCGCAGCAGCGAGGTCTTGCCGACGCCGTTGCGGCCGAGCACGCAGGTCACCTTGCCCGGCTCGGCGGTCAGCGACACGCCGCGCAAGGCCTGCGCCGCACCGTAGTAGAGATTGATGTTGTCGATCTTCAGCATCGCCCTAGCGCCCCAGATACACTTCGACCACCCGCTCGTTCGACGACACCTGGTCGATCGAACCTTCGGCGAGCACCGAGCCCTCATGCAGGCAGGTCACCTTGACGCCGAGCTCGCGCACGAAGGTCATGTCGTGCTCGACCACCATGATGGTGTGGTTCCTGTTGATCTCCTTCAGGAGCTCCGCGGTCAGATGGGTCTCGACATCGGTCATCCCGGCGACCGGCTCGTCGACCAACAGCACCTTCGGGTCCTGCGCCAGCAGCATGCCGATCTCGAGCCACTGCTTCTGGCCGTGCGACAGGCTGCCGGCGAGGCGGTTGCGCGCATCGGTCAGGCGGATGGTCTCGAGCACCTTGTCGATGCGCTCGGACTCGGCCTTGCTGCCGCGCCAGAACAGCGTGCCGCGCACGGAATGATCGACATTGAGCGCGAGCAGCAGATTGTCCTGCACGGTCTGGCTCTCGAACACCGTCGGCTTCTGGAATTTGCGGCCGATGCCGAGCTCGGCGATCCGGGTCTCGTCGAGCCGGGTCAGGTCGACGGTGCCGTCGAACAGCACCGTGCCCTCGTCGGGCTTGGTCTTGCCCGTGATGATGTCCATCATCGTGGTCTTGCCGGCGCCGTTCGGGCCGATGATGGCGCGCATCTCGCCGGGCTCGAGCGCCAGCGACAGATTGTTGATGGCGTGAAAACCGTCGAACGAGACGTGCACGCCGTCGAGGTAGAGCATGGCCGAAGTGGCGCGGGTATCCATGACGTTCATCTGCCTACTCCGCCGCGTTCGGTGCGCCGATGCCGTCTTCGCGCGTGGCACTCTCGGCGTCCGGTGAGTTGCGCCGCGCTTTCAGCGGCTCCCACCAGGCGTTGAAGATACCGACGATGCCCTTGGGCAACAGCAGCGTGACCAGGATGAACAGCGCGCCCAGCATGAACAGCCAGTACGGTGCGAGCGGCCCAGAGGTGAAGAACGTCTTGGCGTAGTTGACGACGACGGCGCCGAGCGCCGCGCCGACCAGCGTGCCACGACCGCCGACCGCGACCCAGATCACCGCCTCGATCGAGTTGGCGGGCGCGAACTCGCTCGGATTGATGATGCCGACCTGCGGCACGTACAACGCGCCGGCGACGCCGGCCATGCAGGCCGACAGCGTGAACACGAACAGCTTGTAGGACTCGACGCGATAACCGAGGAAGCGGGTCCGGCTTTCGGCGTCACGCACCGCGATCAGGACCTTGCCGAGCTTCGACGTCACGATCGCGCGGCAGATCAGGAAAGCGATGATCAGCGCAAGGCAGCTCAGCAGGAACAGCGCGGCGCGGGTGCCTTCGGCCTGCACGTTGAAGCCGATGATGTCCTTGAAGTCGGTCAGCCCGTTGTTGCCGCCGAAGCCGAAATCGTTGCGGAAGAACGCCAGCAGCAGCGCATAGGTCATCGCCTGCGTGATGATCGACAGATACACGCCGGTGACGCGCGAGCGGAAGGCGAGCCAGCCGAAGCAGAAGGCGAGCAGACCCGGCACCAGCAGCACCATCAGCGCGGCGAACCAGAACTTGTCGAAGCCGTACCAGTACCAGGGCAGCTTGCTCCAGTTCAGGAACACCATGAAATCCGGCAGGATCGGGTTGCCGTAGACGCCGCGGCTGCCGATCTGGCGCATCAGGTACATGCCCATCGCGTAGCCGCCGAGCGCGAAGAACGCGCCGTGCCCGAGCGAGAGGATGCCGCAATAGCCCCAGATCAGATCGATCGAAAGCGCGAGGATGGCGTAGCAGACATATTTGCCCCACAGCGCCACCAGATAAGTCGGTACCTGGAACATCGAGCCCTGCGGCAGCAGCAGGTTCGACAACGGGATCAGCACGCCGATCGCGGCGACGATCAGGACGAACGCGGTCGCGGCGCGGTCGAGCGAACGGGTGAGGATGTGCGGCGTCATCGGCGAACTCCCTTGCCTCTCCCGCTTGCGGGGGAGCGCAGGCCGCCTTGGGCGGCCGTTCTTAGGAGACGCCGAAGCGGAGCTTCGGCTATGGCGCGCATCAGCGCGCGGCGGGTGGGGGTCTCTCCACATCGGGAGTGTACCGTGTGGAGAGACCCCCACCCCAACCCTCCCCCGCAAGCGGGAGAGGGAGTCGCAGCGCACTTCGGGGCAGTCATTGGTGGCTCAAAGCAGGTCATGCTTCCACCGCCCGACCCTTGAGCGCGAACAGGCCGCGCGGCCGTTTCTGGATGAACAGGATGATCAGCACCAGGATCGCGATCTTGCCGAGCACCGCGCCGGCCATGGGCTCGAGGAACTTGTTGGCGATGCCGAGCGTGAAGGCGCCGACCAGCGTGCCCCAGAGATTGCCGACGCCGCCGAACACCACGACCATGAAGCTGTCGATGATGTAGCTCTGGCCGAGATTCGGGCTGACATTGTCGATCTGCGACAGCGCCACGCCGGCAATCCCGGCGATCCCCGAGCCGAGGCCGAAGGTCAGCGCGTCGACGCGCGAGGTGGCGATTCCCATCGAGGCCGCCATGCGGCGGTTCTGCGTCACCGCGCGCATCTCGAGTCCGAGCGCGGTGTAGCGCAGCATCACCAGCAGGATGGCAAACACCGCGAGCGTGAAGCAGAGGATCCAGAGCCGGTTATAGGTGATGGTGATCTGGCCGAGCTCGAAGGCACCGCTCATCCAGGAGGGATTGCCGACCTCGCGGTTGGTCGGACCGAACGCGGTGCGTACCGCCTGCTGCAACACCAGCGACAGGCCCCAGGTCGCGAGCAGCGTCTCCAGCGGACGGCCGTAGAGGAAGCGGATGATGGTGCGCTCGATCACGACACCGATCAAGCCGGCGACCAGGAAAGCGAGCGGCACCGCGATCAGCAGCGAGTAGTCGAACAGCGCAGGATAGCGGCTGCGGATCACCTCCTGCACCACGAAGGTGGTGTAGGCCCCGAGCATCACCATCTCGCCATGCGCCATGTTGATGACGCCCATCACGCCGAAGGTGATGGCAAGCCCGATCGCCGCGAGCAGCAGCACCGAGCCGAGTGACAGGCCGTACCACGCATTCTGCACCATCGACCACATCGCCAGATTGCTCTGGATCGAGGACACCGCGCTCGCGGCGGCGTTGGCGACCAGCGGCGGCTGGCCGGTGCCGAGCCCTGTGAGCAGCGCCAGCGCCTCCTGATCGCCGCGCGCCTTGACCACGGCGACGGCGTCGAGCTTGTCGCTGTCGGATGCGTCCGACTTGAACAGGATGATGGCGGCGCGCGCCTCGGCGAAGGCCTGCTTGACCGACTTGACGCTCTCCTTGGCGAGCGCGCTCTCCACCGTCGGCAGCAAATTCTCCTCGTGGCTCTTGAACACCGACTGCGCGGCGGCGAGACGCTTGGCCGGATCCGGCGACAGCAGCGTCAGGCCGCCGAGCGCGGCCTCCACGGTGCGGCGCAGGCGGTTGTTGAGGCGGACGGCGGCGGCGTTGTCGGGCAGCTTGTCGACCGCAGCACCCGTGGCGGCGTCGACGATCTTGCCGTCGGTCCGCGTGATGAAGACCTTCTTGCTGTCGGGATCGGCCGAGAGCCGGCCGTCCTGCAGCGCGCTGATGATGGGCGAGGCGAGCGCATTGCCCGACGCGGCAACCTCACCGATCGCAGCCTCGGTGTCGGAGAACTCGTCATTGGCGAATTTGGCGACCGAATCCTCGAACGGGCCAGCCAGCGCCGGCACAGCGACGCAGCTCAGCAGCAGGATCGAGAGACAAAGCGCGCGAAAGCGATCAATACAATTGGCAAACACGTCAGTACCCCGGCAGGAGTGTGAGGAGAAGGCGGCGAGCGGTGCCGCCTTCTCCGGTGTTGGAAGGTTGTGTTGTGTCGTTGTTGAGCTCAGGCGCGCCCGATCAGGAGCCCTGGCCGCCGCACTTGTTGGTCTTGGTGTTGTAGTTGCCGCACTTCTTGCCGACCCAATCGCCGATCAGGTCCCTGGAGCCCTCGAGCTCCTTCGACCAGGCGTCGCCGGCCACCAGGCCCGGGGTCTTCCAGACCACGTCGAATTGGCCGTTGCCCTTGATCTCGCCGATGAACACCGGCTTGGTGATGTGGTGGTTCGGCAGCATCTGCGACACGCCGCCGGTCAGGTTCGGCGCCTCGATGCCGGGAAGCGCATCGATCACCTTGTCCGGATCGGTCGACTTCACCTTCTCGACCGCCTTCACCCACATGTTGAAGCCGATGTAGTGCGCTTCCATCGGATCGTTGGTCACGCGCTTCGGATTCTTGGTGTAGGCCTGCCACTCCTTGATGAACTTCTCGTTCGCCGGAGTCTTGATCGACTCGAAGTAGTTCCAGGCAGCGAGATGGCCGAGCAGCGGCTTGGTGTCGATGCCGGCGAGCTCTTCCTCGCCGACCGAGAACGCGACCACCGGGATATCGGTCGCCTTGATGCCCTGGTTGCCGAGCTCCTTGTAGAATGGAACGTTGGCGTCGCCGTTGATGGTCGAGACCACCGCGGTCTTCTTGCCGGCCGAGCCGAACTTCTTGATGTCGGCCACGATCGTCTGCCAGTCGGAGTGACCGAACGGCGTGTAGTTGATCATGATGTCGTCCTGGGCGACGCCCTTCGACTTCAGATAGGCTTCCAGGATCTTGTTGGTGGTGCGCGGATAGACGTAGTCGGTGCCGGCCAGCACCCAGCGCTTCACCTTCTCTTCCTTCATCAGATAGTCGACAGCGGGGATCGCCTGCTGGTTCGGCGCAGCGCCAGTGTAGAACACGTTGCGCTCGGACTCCTCGCCCTCATACTGCACCGGATAGAACAGGATGTTGTTCAGCTCCTTGAACACCGGGAGCACGGATTTGCGCGACACCGAGGTCCAGCAGCCGAACACGACCGCGACCTTATCCTTGGTGATCAGCTCGCGGGCCTTTTCGGCGAACAGCGGCCAGTTCGAGGCGGGGTCGACCACGACGGGCTCGAGCTTCTTGCCGAGCACGCCGCCCTTCTTGTTCTGCTCGTCGATCAGGAAAAGGATCGTGTCCTTCAGCGTGGTTTCGCTGATGGCCATGGTGCCTGACAGCGAGTGAAGGATGCCAACCTTGATGGTGTCGTCGGCCGCTTGCGCGGGCGCGAGGGACGAGGACGCAGCCAGGCCCAAAACCAGGCCGGCCGTCGCCGCGAGCGCGCGGCGGCGGGTCATCGTCGTTATTTTGTGAGAAAGGTGAGTAAGCATGAAATGTCGTCTCCCTGACGCAGGCGTGGAACGCTGCGAACGGCCGCTTGGCCGCCTGCGGTTAAGGGAATCGCAAGAACTGTGCCACGGTGCGCAGCCCCCGTAAGCCGATGAACCGGTTGGATAATTTCATCGGTTCCGGGCAAATACGGAGACCGCTTGCTCAATCATTGAGCTATCAACTTGACTGCCGAAAGAGCAATCAGACTATTTTGTAGGCAAAATCGCAGTCTTGGCTAAATTTCCGGCACCGATTTGTGACAGTTTGCGCGATGGTTCAGCGAACTCCGGGCACCAAAGATGACGATCTCATCTTGAAACCGCCCAGTTCCTGGTCCATATCCTCGCCATGCCCGCGACATCGCGGTGCCTTCGCGAGCTGCGTGTTCAAGCTGCCCCAAGCGGCTTCTGGCTCGCCTTTCAGCTAACCCAGCTTGACGCCCCAGACACGCGGGTGTCCCCGAATGCCTTCCTGCGCTTCCGGCCGATATGGGCCGGGACGACGACGGCTTTTATGGAAAGAACCACCTTTTGACCTCCTTTCAGGATTTCGGCCTCGCCGATCCCATCGCCCGCGCGCTCCGAGAAGAAAATTATCTCACGCCGACCCCCATCCAAGCCCAGACCATCCCGCTAGCCCTTGCCGGCCGCGACGTCGTCGGCATCGCCCAGACCGGTACCGGCAAGACCGCCTCCTTCGCGCTGCCGATCCTGCACCGGCTGCTTGAAAACCGCGTCCGCCCGCAGCCCAAAAGCTGCCGCGTACTGGTGCTCTCGCCGACCCGCGAACTGTCCGGGCAGATCCTCGACAGCTTCAACACCTATGGCCGCCACATCCGGCTGTCCTCGACGCTCGCCATCGGCGGCGTGCCGATGGGCCGCCAGGTCCGTTCCCTGATGCAGGGCGTCGAGGTGCTGGTCGCCACCCCCGGCCGCCTGCTCGACCTCGTGCAGAGCAACGGACTGAAGCTCAACCAGGTCGAGTTCCTGGTGCTCGATGAAGCCGACCGCATGCTCGACATGGGCTTCATCAACGACATCCGGAAAATCGTCGCCAAGCTGCCGATCCGGCGCCAGACGCTGTTCTTCTCGGCCACCATGCCCAAGGACATCGCCGAGCTCGCCGAGGCGATGCTGCGCGACCCGGCCCGCGTGGCGGTGACGCCGGTGGCCTCGACGGTGGATCGCATCGCCCAGCGCGCGATCCAGGTCGATTTCGCGGCCAAGCCGACGGTTCTCGCCCAGTTGCTGAAGCAGGAGCCGGTCAACCGCGCCCTGGTCTTCACCCGCACCAAGCACGGCGCCGACAAGGTGGTGAAGAGCCTTGCCAAGGCCGGCATCGAGGCCAATGCGATTCACGGCAACAAGTCCCAGAACCACCGCGAGCGCACGCTGGCGGCGTTCCGTTCCGGCGAAATCCGCACGCTGGTGGCGACCGATATCGCCGCCCGCGGCATCGACGTCGACGGCGTCAGCCACGTGGTGAATTTCGACCTGCCCAACATCCCGGAGACCTACGTCCACCGCATCGGCCGCACCGCGCGCGCCGGCGCCGACGGCATCGCGATCTCGCTGATCGCCGGCGCCGAGGAGATGGGCTATTTGCGCGACATCGAGCGGCTGATCCGGATTACCGTGCCGCGGGAAGACCGCCGCACACAAGGCAGCTCCCCTGGCGGCCGCGAGGCCGCCGCGCCGGCGCAGGCCACCCACCCGCACCGGGGCGGCCGTTCTGCGCCCCGGGCACATAATGTCCGTGGGAATGAGGCCGCTCCGGGTGCAAAAGGCCCTCGCCGCCGCCGCCGTCGAGGTGGTAATAATGGCGCGCCGCAGACGAGCCGGGGCGAGTCGCCGCGTCCGTCGCAGGCCGGCAACAGCGAAGGCATTCAGGGCGTCGCCTTCTTGCATCGCGAGAGCCGGCCGAATCCGCAACACAACCGCAACAACCGACCGAAGCACTAGCCGTCGCTCGATCTGGAGAAACATATGGCTAAGGAAGAGCTGATCCAGTTCGAAGGACTGGTGACCGAAATTCTCCCCGACGCTCGTTACCGGGTGCAACTCGATGCCGGGCACGAGATCGTCGCCTACACCGCCGGCAAGATGAAGAAAAACCGCATCAAGACGCTGGCCGGCGACCGCGTTACGATCGAAATGTCGCCCTACGATCTCGAAAAAGGGCGCCTGATTTTCCGGCACAAGGACGAACGTCCGAGCGGCGCGCCCGGCGGCCCGCCGCGGGGCGGAGCGCAGCGCGGCGGCCAGTTCCGCCGCCGATAAGCGGGGTATTGCAACCGCTGCGGGCATGACGTCCTGATGTCCTGCGAACAATTGGCCGGCGCCTGCGCCGGCCAAAAAATCGCGCACGTCAGGATTGTTTTCAGGATTGTTTTGAAGCCTTCTATCGAATAATATCCTACCCATCGATTTTCGGCCGGACGACATTAGCCAATACCGGTACAGCCGGTTCAGACGCTGACGACCCTTCCAAAAATTCGATCTCACCACCCCGCCGATCAGCGGGTCTTGAACTTGTATATCTGAGAAGGGACTACCCACGTGAGCATGGGAACCGTGAAGTGGTTTAACGCGACCAAGGGCTACGGCTTCATCCAGCCGGATGAAGGCGGGAACGACGTGTTCGTGCACATCAGTGCAGTCGAGCGCGCCGGCCTTGGCACTCTGCGTGAAGGCCAGAAGATCTCCTACGAGATCGTGGCTGACCGCCGTTCCGGCAAATCCTCGGCCGACAATCTGCGCGCCGCCGGATAAGCCGATTTCCCGGGAGCGCGAAGCTCCAGGAAATTGTCGCTAAAGCATCAAGGGCCGCATCTTCGGATGCGGCCCTTTTTGTCTGGATTGCCAACCGGCGTCAGCGTCGTTCGAAAAGCTCTAGAGCCTATCCCGTTCCGATTGAATCGGAACGGGGCTCTAGATTCTTGTTTTGACGCGTTTTCTTCACGCGAACCGGTATCCACTTCGCTCGAAAACGCTCTAATAGGTCGAGCAGGTCGTCGGCATCGTGGCGGACGTCGGGGCGTAGAACACGCAAACCGACTGCCGCGGCCTTGTGAAGGCGACATCGGTGAGATTGATGCCGCTCTTGGCCATCACATAGCCGACCGTCGGAACGTATTTGTAGCTGACTTCGCTGAAGATCAGATAGGTGCCCGCAACCAGCAGCGCCGCCGGAACGACGCTGGTCACAACATCACCCTGACTGCGGCTCGAGGCCGTCAATGTGGCCTGCGTGGCGCCCGTGGCCATCACCCCCGCCTTGCTCCACTGGATCCGCGCGACCTTCGAGGCATCGACGTAGATTTCCGACAATGTGACCTTGGTCGGCGTCGGATCGTACGGCGTCATGATGCCGACGCTGGCGCTGAAGAAGTTCTGCAGGTCGGCATCCACCACCTGCGTCGACTGCGAGGTCAGGTCCGATGCGGCGCGCGCCATCAAGGTGACCTTGCGGTCGACCGCGACACCGGATGAAAACTCGACGGTGCCGAAGAACAGCACCAGCATCAGCGGCAGGACGAAAGCGAACTCGACCGCGGCAAGGCCCCGGCGGTCATTGCAGAGGGCGGCGAGCGAGCGCAGCAAGGCCGCTGCCCGGGTTTTCATGACGTTGCTCATGAGCATGTCGCCCCGGCGGTGCCGGATGGCTCGTTCTTGAATGTCGCGGTCGCGGTCAGCAACCGCTTGCCGTTGGCGAGGTTGGCGACATTGAAGCCAAGCTTGGTGACGAACAGCGGCCACTGATAGAACAGCCGGACCACCACGACGTCGCCGTCCTTGCCGGGACACCATTTCATGGTCGGAATGAATGCGTTGTTGGAATCGATTGGAGGCGCGATGTTGACGCTGCTGAAGCCCGTCGCGGCGGGATAGCTGCGCACGTCGACCGATATGCCGTTGGCGCAATCGAACAGTGCGCTGACCTGGCCGCAGACGAAGTTCTTGAACTGCTGCTGGGTATAGCTTGCGCCCTGCGCCTGACCGGTCATGATCATGCGCGCGGAATCCTGCGTCACCGTCTCCAGCACCTGGCTCGCGAAGAAGATCATCGCCACTTCGATGATCGCAAACAGCAGTCCGAAAAACAGCGGCGCGACCATCGCGAATTCGACCGCGGTCGCGCCACGGCGGTTTCGGCGAAAGCGATGGAGGAGGCGCGCAAAAGAATGAGCGGGCAGCGGCATCAACGACCCCGGATCAACATGGCGACAACAACTACCCAAGACTCATTGTCGAAGTATTTCGCCGGATCGAGACAGAGCGACCCGATCCGTTAGGCTTTTCTTAACCATGTCGGATGAACCGCCTCGGCCGACGGCTGCCCCGGCGTGTGAAACGCCGGCGCGGACACGCGCTAGTTCTGCGGCTTCGCGGCCGCGCCCGAGCCGGAGGCCTGGCTGTTGAGCGAGCCGGCCTGGTCCATGGTCGACTTGAAGTAGGTCTCGCCGTCGCCGAGGGTGATGCGGCGCTGGCAGACCGGCATGCAGCTGTAGGTCTCGCGATCGACGCCGCGATAAACAGTGACCAACTGGTCGGTCGGACCTTCGACCTGGATCTGACGATCCACCAGCACCTGGCCGGTGCGGTCGAGTGCGATGAAGTTGGTCGCGCCGTAGCCCTTGCCGGTCACGACGACAACGCCGCCATTCTGCAGGGTGACGTCGGCGATCAGCGGGTTGCCGACCACGATGGTGGAGATGCCGCCGGGCAGCTTGACGAGCTTGGCCTGATCGACATTGACCGCAATCCGGTCCGGATCCGGCGCAGCCGTTGCGAATGCGGGCCACAGCAGAACGGCTGCGGCCAGCGAGATGAATCCAATGCGCACGACGGCGCGAATACGCTGGGACTGAAACGACATACCTTACCCCGGGACGTTAACAAGCCGGCAAAAGCGATACGCAGCGGACCGGCGCCCGACACAGGCAAATCTGACGGCAATTCATTTAAGAAGAGCAAAAATCGACCGCTGAATTGCGCGGATGTCACGACTTCCGGAACGGATCGGCCAACGGCCGGTGATCCTGCGGAAAAACGCCCCCGCGGGGACCGCCGCCTAGCCGGCGGCACGCACATGCACCACCACGCGGTCGTCCGCGTAGAGGCGCTGCCATCCATCGATGTGATCGAGAAATTTGGAGGCGGGCGTTGCCGGATCGAGCATCACCGCATCGATTCTGTAGGTCTTGAGCAGATCGAGGAAGCCGTTGACGTCCTTGAGCTGGAGCGCACGGTAATAGGCCATCCCGAACTTCTCGCCGTAAAGCTCGGCACGGCCGTCGACGAACACCGGCACTTGGCGCCAGATCAGATAGCCGCCGAACTGCAGATCATTGAGCACGCGCTGCACGTTGTGCGCCTTCAGCGCGTCGACGGCGGCGGCGGGCGAATGGATCGCCGGCGGCGACATGTCCCGGCGCGCCGCAATGAACCAGGTCGAGGCGCAGAGCGCGGCGATCAGCATCACGGCCGGCGTGGCCTTCAGCCGGACCACGCTTGCGGCACGCAAGCCGAACTGGGTTGCCACCGGCGTCAGCACGGCCAGCGGCAACAGCAGGGCGAAGAGCTCGAGATTCCTGACATGGGATAGCGCCATGTGCAGCAGGCCGAGCGCCAGGGCGATTCGCGGCAGCGGCAGCTTCACCCCGCAATAGAGCGCCCCGCCGATCAGGCCGAGAATGGTCAGTTCGAACGCATCGACGTGGCTGAAACTCGCCGGCATCCACTCCGCGATGAGATGCAGCAGTTCACCGAGGCTGAGAATCCTCAGCGAGGCGAAGATCGTCCCCCAGCCATAGGGCGTCACGCAGCACGCGGCCAGCGCGCCGAGGCCGAATGCGGCCCAGCGCAGCGCCAGCGGCAATCTTTGCGCCGGCGCGGCGTTCCACAGCGCATCGAGCGCGAAGGCGCCGGCCAGCACCAGGCCGAACAGAAAGCCGCCATGCAGATTGGCCCAGAGCGCGATCAGCGGCAGCAGCCAGAACGAGGGGGCCTCGCGGCGTTCGCTGGCGACCATCAGGCCGTTTGCCCAGACCATCATGATCGGCAGTGCAAGCACATGCGGACGGGCCAGCAGATGCCCGCATGTCAGCACCAGCGCCGCCAGCGCGATCAGGCTGGCGTAGATCGCCGGCAGCGCGCGGCTGAGGATGGCGGTGAGCAGCGCGAAGGTGGCGGCGCCGCAGGCCGCGGCCAGCGCCGCGGGCCCGGTCCACCCGGCAAGGTCGTAGGCCTTCGCGAACAGGACCTGCGCCAGCCAGGACGACGACACCCACGGCTCACCCGCCTTGGTGAAGGAATAGATATCGACCGACGGCAATGCGCGGTGGTCGAGGATCCACCGGCCGACGGCAATCTGCCAGTAGGTGTCGGAATCGGCGAGCAGCCTGTCGCCGACGACCAGCAGCAGCGCATAGACGCCGCACGCCATCCAGAACCAGGCCGGGACTTCGGCGAACACCGAGGCCCGCGCCTGTGGGACGGTTGCGGTCTCAGCACTCATGCGCGCGCGGTCCGGTCAATGACGGAACGGATAGGCCAGCTGTCCGCCGATTTCGGCCGGCACGCCCTGCTCGGCGTCGACGCCGTAATCATCCGGAAGCTTGCCTTCGGGCATGCGGAATGTCCCGAACAGAATGTCCCAGAGCGGAAACGTACCGGCGAAATTGGTGTCGCCACCCTCCTCCAGCGCGGTGTGATGCCAGCGATGAAACACCGGCGTGGCGATCACATATTTGAACGGACCGAGCGTCCAGTTCAGGTTGGCGTGCACGAAGGCGGAGTGGAATGTGGTGAAAGGACCGACCCACAGCATGATGTTCGGCGAGATGCCGGCCATCAGCAGGATCACGTCGACCGAGATCGTGCCGATCAGCAGATTGACGGGATGGAAGCGCGCCGCCGAGATCCATTCGAGATCCTCGGAGGAATGATGAATGGCGTGGTACTTCCAGAAGCCGCCGCCGTGAAACATCCGGTGCAGCCAATACAGCATGAAGTCGGAGGCGACCAGGAAGATGATCGATTGCAGCCAGAGCGGCAGCTGCGCCAGCGGGCCGTGTCCGTTCTCGTAGAACGAGATCAGCTCGTCGGCACCGTGCACGTCGAACACCGCGGCCGCGCCCACCACCAGCAGCCCGATGCGCAGCACGCGGGCGAATACCGGCACGAAGAACCAGTAGCAGATGTCCGTGACCAGCTCGCGCTTCTGCCACCACGGCTTGCCGGGATTGCAGGCCCAGAAGTGGGTCAGCACCGTGAAGAACAGCGCGAGGCCGATCGTGATCGGCACCACCCTCATCATCGTCTGGCCGAGCATCTCGATGACTTCGATCGGAAGGGTGGACATGGCAGCCTCATACTACGGAAGCCCCATGGGTATAGATGTGCGCTTAAGGAGCCGTGAATAGGCCCCAGGCGCCCGATCGCAGCAACAGTCTGCAATTTTAGCGGACCGTTTAATGCCAAATTTACTGTGCGCAACATCAGCGGGTTCCCGCAGAGTTTATGCGATCAAATTAACTGCGCCGAAATCGTCCAACACTAGGGTGCCGCAATGGTCACGGTGCTGAGAACGCCGGCGAGACCAAATCTAGTTCGACCAGCCACGTGTACACAGGAGTGATTTTATGAAGAACCTCGTTTCGCGCTTCGTGAAGGACGAATCGGGCGCGACCGCCATCGAGTACGGCCTGATCGCCACCGGTATCGCCATCGCGATCATCGCTGCAGTCAACGGCGTCGGCACGAAGCTCTCGGGTACCTTCAACTCGATCTCGGGCTCGCTGAAGTAAGCCGGCTTCGACGAATTCGCATCAAAGGTCCCGGCAATCCCGGGACCTTTGCTATTTGTCGGGGGCCGATCGGCAGCCTCCGTTGAAGGTGCCGGCAATCCTTTTCCGATTGTTCACCATTGGCCGCTAGCGTCGGGTCTCGACCGCAGCTCCAGCTTGACGGCATGAATTCATGATCCTCGACATCGCACGCTTGATGCTGTTTCCGGCCCTGATGGCCTTTGCGGCGGCGAGCGATCTCTTGACCATGACGATCCCGAACCGGATTTCGCTGGCACTGGTGGCGGGCTTCTTTGTCCTGGCGCCGCTGACCGGAATGGGCGTCCACGATATCCTCACCCATGCCGGCGCTGGCGCGCTGGTTCTCGTGGTGGCGTTCGGCATGTTCGCGATGGGCTGGGTCGGCGGCGGAGACGCCAAGGTCGCGGCCGCGGCCGGCCTGTGGTTCGGGTTCGAGCATCTGCTGCCCTATCTGGTCTTTGCGTCTTTGTTCGGCGGTGCGCTGACCGTGCTCTTGCTTCAGCTTCGGCAATGGCCCCTGCCCTACCCGCTCGCGTCCCAGGCCTGGCTCAGCCGCCTGCACGACAAGCAGACCGGAATCCCCTACGGCATCGCACTCGCCCTCGGCGCCCTGCTGATCTATCCCGAGACGGACTGGATCAAGACGATCGATCTCGCGCACTTCGCGATGCGCTGAGAAAGCAGCGGTAACCGCCCGTTAAGGCGATTTAGATACGCCTCATTAACCATGCTTTGACGAATAGCTGGTCAACTCCCATCACGGCGGCGGCAGCGTCGCGGCGTCATGTGGAAAGTGAAGCGTAATGGATAAGGCCCGCATTCTGGTCCTGGCAATTGCAGGCTGCGCCGGCCTTGCGGCGCTTTATTTGGCGAGCGGAAGCGACGACAAGCCGGCGGCCCCTCCGCCAGTTGCCCAGCTGCCGACCGTCGACATCCTGGTCGCGCGCGCCGACATCGGCCTCGGCCAGGCAGTGAAGGCCGAAGATCTGCAGTGGCAGACCTGGCCGGCGGCGACCGCCAGCGCCAGCTTCATGCGCAAGGACAGCCACGCCGACGCCATCAAGGACGTCACCGGCTCGATCGCGCGCGCCCCGTTCATCCAGGGCGAGCCGATCCGCGAGCAGAAGCTCGTCAAGGCCGACGGAAGCGGCTTCATGGCCGCGATCCTGCCGACCGGCATGCGGGCAGTATCGACTGAAATCTCTCCCGAGACCGGTGCCGGCGGCTTCATCCTGCCGAACGACCGGGTCGACGTCCTGCTGTCGAAGCGGGACAAGAATCCCGACCGCAGCGGCGCCGACAT
Organism: Bradyrhizobium sp. Mp19; assembly: GCF_029952935.1. Classification (NCBI taxonomy): domain Bacteria; kingdom Pseudomonadati; phylum Pseudomonadota; class Alphaproteobacteria; order Hyphomicrobiales; family Nitrobacteraceae; genus Bradyrhizobium; species Bradyrhizobium sp. Mp19. The sequence goes on from NZ_JASAUT010000030.1 coordinate 65,719, forward strand.
CGTCAATTCCGAGGTCATCCTGACCAATATCCGCGTCCTTGCGATCGACCAGGCGCCGAAGGAGAAGGACGGCACCAACGCACTGATCGGCAAGACGGTGACGCTGGAGCTGAAGCCTGACCAGACCGAGACGCTGGCGCGCGCGCGCCAGAGCGGCGTCCTGTCGCTAGCGCTGCGCAGCATCGCCGACAACAACGGGACCGACGTCAGAACTGACGACAACCACCAAAGACGCGGTGAGACCATCAACGTCATCCGCTTTGGCGTTGCCAACCAGGCAACGATGCAGAAGTGACCATGAGGACACAGGTGATGAAGGGCGGGGCAACTCAACGGACGATGCGGGCCTTCATGGTCCGCGCATTGTCGTTCTCGGCCGTCGCGGCGCTCACGCTCAACCCGGCACTGACGCCGGTGGTGGCGGGCGACTACCGCGCCGCTCCCGCCGCGGCCGACGGCCAGATGAACGCCCGCTTCCTCGCACTCGGCGTCGGCAAATCGGTGGTGATCGATCTGCCGAGGGACATCAAGGATGTGCTGGTCGCCGATCCCAAGATCGCCAATGCCGTGGTCCGCTCGGCGCAACGCGCCTACATCATCGGCGCGACGGTCGGCCAGACCAACATCGTGTTCTTCGACGCCGCCGGTCAGCAGATCGCGGCCTATGACATCGCGGTCAAGCGCGACCTCAACGGCGTGCGCGCGGCTCTGCGCGCAGCACTGCCGAATGCCGATATCCAGATCGAGGGTGTCGGCGAGGGCGTCATGCTGACCGGAAGCGCAGCGAGCCCGATCGAAGCGCAGCAGGCCGGCGAGATCGCCACGCGGCTGGTCGGCAGCGCCGACAAGGTCGTGAACTCCATCACGGTTCGCGGCCGCGACCAGGTGATGCTGAAGGTGACGGTCGCCGAAGTGTCGCGCAGCCTGATCAAGCAGCTCGGCATCGACCTCACCGCGAACCTCAATTACGGCACCACCGTGGTGAAATTCACCAACAACAACCCGTTCACGGCGAACAACGCGGCGCTGGTGCCCGGTAACGCCCTCACCACATCGTTCGGCGCGGCTCCATCAGTGTCGGCGACGCTACGCGCCATGGAAAGCGCGGGCGTGGTGCGGACGCTCGCCGAGCCGAACCTGACTGCGATCTCCGGCGAATCGGCGACCTTCATCTCGGGCGGCGAATTTCCAATTCCGACCGGCGTGACCTGTCAGACGACGACGGGAGGCGCGATCGGAAATTGCGTTCAGACCGTCAGCTTCAAGAAATTCGGCATTTCGCTCAACTTCACGCCCGTGGTGCTGACCGAGGGACGGATCAGCCTCCGCGTGATGACGGAAGTGTCGGAAGTCTCGACCGAGAACTCGCTGACCGGCGGCGCCGGCGGAACGACGATCCCCTCGATCAAGACCCGGCGCGCCGAGACCACGCTGGAAATTCCCTCGGGCGGCTCGATGGCGATGGCCGGCCTGATCCAGGACCAGACCAAGCAGGCGATCAATGGCCTGCCCGGGCTGGCGTCGCTGCCGGTGCTCGGAACGCTGTTCCGCAGCCGGGACTTCGTCAACAACCAGACCGAAATGATGGTGCTGGTGACGCCCTATGTCGTTCGCGCGGTGGCGCAGAAGGACCTGTCGCGTCCGGATGACGGCTTCGCCAATGCATCCGATCCGCAGGCCGACCTGCTGGGCAGCATCAATCGCGTCTACGGCGTGCCCGGCCGCACCGAGCCGGCGCGGAATTACCGCGGCACTTACGGCTTCATTACGGACTGAGGCGGACGATGACACAGACCATATCCAGGACATCCGCCGGTTACCGGCGCGGCATCGCTCTCGCCGGAGCGCTCGTCAGCCTCGCGATGACGCTGGGCGCCTGCCAGCACGCCGCCGACAACAGCTTCGCGATGGTGAACGCGCCGGCCGACTATCGCCAGCGTCACCCGATCGCGGTCACCGAGGCTGATCGCTCGATCGTGGTCTTCGTCGGCCGCAGCCGCGGCGGCCTGACTGCGGAGCAGCGCGCCGAGGTGATGGGGATGGCGCAGGACTGGATGCGCGAGGGAACTGGCGCAGTCACCATCGACGTTCCCGCCGACACGCCGAACGCACGGACCGCCCAGGAATCGCTGCGCGAGATCCAGGCCACGTTCACCGCCGCCGGCGTGCCGCCGCGCGGGATCCTCGTTCGCAAATACCGTCCCGAGGATCCGCGCCAGATGCCCGCGATCCGCGTGAACTATCCAAAGATGAAAGCGGTCGCCGGGCCGTGCGGCCTCTGGCCGGAAGATCTCGGCCCGTCGATCCACAACGGGTCCTACATCGAGAACAAGCAGTACTACAATTTCGGCTGCGCCAATCAGCGCAACCTCGCAGCCATGGTCGAAGACCCGACCGACCTCGTGCAGCCGCGCGCGGAAACCCCTGCCTATACATCACGTCGTAACATCGCCTTCGACAAGTATCGCAAGGGCACCACCACCGCCACGACTTATCCCGAGTCCGACAGGGCCAAGCTAAGCGACACAGGAAAATGATCACCTACGCGCAGCAAAACTCCGAAGAGCAGACGGACGCCCCGCCGCAGGCCGCGGACGACCATATTGCTCCGGCGCCACGGGTTTCGGTCCAGGCGTTCTGCGAAACGGTCGAGACCGCTGCCGCCGTGCAGTCGGCGGGCGAGGATCGCCGGCTGGCCAAGGCTCACCTCAAGATCCAGATGGGCGGCATGGCGGCTGCCATCGAAGCCTATCGCTCGGCGCCGACGCCCAACGTCATCATCCTCGAGACCGAGGGCCGCGGTGACATCCTGGCCGGCCTCGATCAGCTCGCAACAGTGTGCGACGCCGGCACCCGCGTAGTCGTGATCGGCCGCGTCAACGACGTGACGCTGTATCGCGAGCTGGTGCGCCGCGGCGTCAGCGATTACGTGATTGCGCCGGCCCATGCGATCGACGTGGTGCGCGCGGTCTGCAACCTGTTCTCGGCGCCGGAAGCCAAGGCGGTCGGCCGCATCGTCGCCGTCGTCGGTGCCAAGGGCGGCGTCGGCGCCTCGACCATCGCCCACAATGTCGCCTGGGCGATTGCCCGCGATCTGGCGCTTGATTCCGTGGTCGCCGATCTCGACCTCGCCTTCGGCACCGCCGGCCTCAACTACAACCAGGATCCGGCGCAAGGCATCGCCGATGCCGTGTTCTCGCCGGACCGCGTCGATACCGCCTTCGTCGACCGCCTGCTGTCGAAATGCACCGACCATCTGAGCCTGCTGGCGGCGCCGGCCACGCTCGACAAGGTCTACGATTTCGGCGCCGAGGCGTTCGACGCGATCTTCGATACGCTGCGGACCACGATGCCCTGCATCGTGCTCGACGTGCCGCATCAATGGTCCGGCTGGACCAAGCGCGCGTTGATCGCGGCCGACGACATCCTGATCGTGGCGGCGCCCGACCTCGCCAATCTGCGCAATGCCAAGAACATGTTCGACCTGCTGAAGGCATCGCGGCCCAACGACCGCGCACCGCTGTACTGCCTGAACCAGGTCGGCGTGCCGAAGCGTCCCGAGATCGCAGCCGGCGAGTTCGCCAAGGCGATCGAAAGCCAGCCGATCGCCGCCATCCCGTTCGATCCGCAGATCTTCGGTTCGGCCGCCAACAACGGCCAGATGATCGCCGAGATTTCCGCCAATCACCGCGCGGTCGAGATGTTTCTGCAGATGGCGCAGCGGCTGACAGGCCGCGGCGAGACCAAGAAGCCGAGGGGGTCCTTCCTGTCGCCCCTGCTCGAAAAGCTGCGGTCCAAATAGTGGTCCGCGTGGAGTTAAGACGTCGTGTTTGGTAAGCGTAGCGGAAACGATGGGGACGTGCGGGCACCCAAGCCCGCGTTTCAGGCGCCGGAGCCCGCCGGCGCGCCGGCGATGTCGCGCGAGTCCGCCGCACCGGCGATCTCGTCGCCGCCGCTGGCACCGAGCAAGCCACCGCCTGCCCCCGCCGTCGAAGCCCGCCGCTCGGACAACTACTACCAGGTCAAGGCGACGATCTTCGGCGCCCTGATCGAGGCGATCGACCTTGCCCAGCTCGCCAAGCTGGACAGCGAATCGGCGCGCGAGGAAATCCGCGACATCGTCAACGAGATCATCGCGATCAAGAACATCGTGATGTCGATCGCCGAGCAGGAGGAGCTGCTCGACGACATCTGCAACGACGTGCTCGGCTATGGCCCGCTGGAGCCGCTGCTGTCGCGCGACGACATCGCCGACATCATGGTCAACGGCGCAGGCACCGTATTCATCGAAGTCGCCGGCAAGATCCAGCGCACCGGCATCCGCTTTCGCGACAACCAGCAGCTTCTCAACATCTGCCAGCGCATCGTCAGCCAGGTCGGCCGGCGCGTCGACGAATCCTCGCCGATCTGCGACGCCCGCCTCGCCGACGGTTCCCGCGTCAACGCCATCGTGCCGCCGCTGGCGATCGACGGGCCCGCGCTCACCATCCGCAAGTTCAAGAAGGACAAGCTGACGCTGGAGCAGCTCGTCAAGTTCGGCGCGATCACCCCCGAAGGGGCGACCATCCTGCAGATCATCGGCCGCGTCCGCTGCAACGTGATCATCTCCGGCGGCACCGGCTCGGGCAAGACCACGCTGCTGAACTGCCTGACCAACTATATCGAGCACGACGAACGCATCATCACCTGCGAAGACGCCGCCGAGCTTCAGCTGCAGCAGCCGCATGTGGTGCGGCTGGAAACCCGGCCGCCGAACATCGAGGGCGAGGGCCAGGTGACGATGCGCGAACTGGTCCGCAACTGCCTGCGTATGCGCCCGGAACGCATCATCGTCGGCGAAGTCCGCGGACCCGAAGCGTTCGACCTGTTGCAGGCCATGAACACCGGCCACGACGGCTCGATGGGCACGCTGCACGCCAACAATCCGCGCGAAGCACTGTCGCGCTGCGAATCCATGATCACCATGGGCGGCTTCTCGCTTCCGTCTCGCACCATTCGCGAGATGATCTGCGCCTCTGTCGACATCATCGTGCAGGCGGCGCGCCTGCGCGACGGTTCGCGCCGCATCACGCACATCACCGAGGTGATGGGCATGGAAGGCGACACCATCATCACCCAGGATGTCTTCCTCTACGACGTGGTCGGGGAAGACGCCAACGGCAAGATCATCGGCAAGCACCGCTCGACCGGCATCGGCCGGCCGCGCTTCTGGGAACGTGCGCGCTACTACAATGAAGAGAAGCGGCTTGCGGCGGCGCTCGACGCCTCCGACGCGCCGGCGCCGGTCTAGGGGAACGCAGGATGCAGACGCAAACTCTGGCTCTCGCCTTCCTCGCCGCCACGACGGTCGGCGGCATCGCCTGGGTCTTCCTGTATCCCTACCTTTCGGGGGAAAAGAAGGCCGAGTCGCGCCGCGCGTCGGTGGCGCGCAGCGAACCCACGACGACACGAAATGCCGACCGCACGCAACGCTCCCGCCGCGAGCAGGTCGAAGGATCGTTGAAGGAGCTCGAGGCGCGGCGTCAGAAGGACAAGAAGGTCCCGCTCGGCGTGCGCATCTCGCAGGCCGGACTGGACTGGTCGGAGCAGAAATTCTGGATGATCTCGGGCGCCCTTGGCCTGTTCGGGTTCGGCGTGGCCTTCATGGTTGGCGGAGGCCTGCTCGGCGCGGCCGGCATCGGCTTTGCCATGGGTCTCGGCCTACCGCGCTGGGTGCTCGGCTTCCTGAAGAAGCGGCGGGAGAAGGCGTTCCTGAAGGCGCTGCCTGACGCCGTCGACGTCATCGTGCGCGGCATCAAGGCCGGCCTGCCGCTGTTCGAATCGCTCAAGGCGGTCGTCAACGACGCGCCGGAACCGCTGCGCAGCGAGTTTCTCGCCATCATCGAGACCCAGGCGATCGGCATGCCGCTCGGCGAAGCCTGTGCCCGGCTCTACGAGCGGATGCCGCTGCCGGAGGCCAACTTCTTCGGCATCGTGATCGCGATCCAGCAGAAGTCCGGCGGCAATTTGTCGGAAGCGCTCGGCAACCTGTCGAGGGTGCTGCGCGACCGCAAGAAGATGGCCGAGAAGATCCAGGCGATGTCGATGGAAGCGAAGGCCTCCGCCGCCATCATCGGCTCACTGCCGCCAATCGTGATGATCCTCGTGTTCCTGACGACGCCGGACTACATCGCCCTGCTGTGGACGAATTCGATGGGCCAGCTCATGCTGGTCGCCTGCGCGATCTGGATGTCGATGGGCGTGCTGGTGATGAAGAAGATGATCAACTTCGATTTCTGACGGTGCAGCATGATTGATATTCTGGTCGCCAAGCTCCACGACGTCAGGTTCATGACCATGCTGCTTGCCTTCTTCGCGGCAAGCGCGACGGTCTACACGCTGGTGATGCCACTGCTCGCCGGCGGCGACCTCAACAAGCGCATGAAGGCGGTCGCCAGCGAGCGCGAGCGCCTGCGGCAGCGCGAGCGCGACCGTCTCTCCAAGTCGGAAAAGGTGACGCTGCGCCAGACGCCGAAGCAGGCCGTCTCCAAGATGGTGGATGACCTGAATCTCACCAAATGGCTGGCCCAGGAAGCGGCGATCGAGAAGCTCGTGATGGCGGGCTATCGCGGCCACGCTCCGTATGTCTATTTTCTGGCAGCGCGGGCGGTCACGCCGATCCTGATGCTGATCGGCGCTATCATCTATACGTTCTTCATTGCCGGCGCGAACTGGTCGCTCACGCTCAAGATCGGCATTTGCGTCGGCGCGGCCTATGCCGGCCTGCAGGCGCCGATGCTGTTCCTGAAGAACGCGATCTCCAAGCGCCAGCTCCAGATCAAGCGCGCGTTCCCGGATTCGCTCGACCTGCTGCTGATCTGCATCGAGTCGGGCATGTCGGTCGAGGTCGCATTCCGGAAAGTGGCCAACGAGATCGCCGGGCAATCGGTCGCGCTGTCGGAGGAGTTTGCGCTGACGACCGCGGAACTGTCCTATTTGCAGGACCGCAAGACGGCCTATGAGAACCTGGCGCGCCGCACCGGCCTCGAAGGCGTGAAGTCGGTGTGCATGGCCTTGCAGCAATCCGAGCGCTACGGCACGCCGCTCGGCCAGAGCCTCCGCGTGATGGCGCAGGAAAACCGCGACATGCGGATGAACGAGGCCGAGAAGAAGGCCGCATCACTGCCGCCCAAGCTGACGGTGCCGATGATCCTGTTCTTCCTGCCCTGCCTGTTCATCGTGATCCTCGGCCCGTCCTACATCAAGATCGCCACAATGCATTGAGTTGCGCAGCAGTGGACTGCGTTACTGCTTTTCCTTCCCCCTGAAAGGGGGAAGGTCAGGATTGGGGTCAGCCACAGACGCCGCTCTATGTGGACAGAGCCGAGCAAAGCGACCTCCCCTTTTCAAGGGGAGGCGGAAGTGCCCCGTTTGGTTTAGTCGTCCTTGGCGACGACCGGCGCCGCACGCGACGCGGTCCGCGGCCCGTCCTTGCGGTTCAGCATGTCGCGGAGATAGGCGACGTTGGCCGCGGCCTCATCCGACGGCAGGTCGGCCTTGACGATCGTTTCGGCCTCCGCGAAGCGGCCCTGCAGGCCGACGACCAGCGCAAGGTTCTGCCGGATCCGGGTGTCGGCGCGAGCGCTGGCATAGGCCTGGCGCAGCGTCTCTTCCGCTTTCGGCAAATCCTTGGTCAGCATGTAGGACAGGCCAAGATTGGACAGCACCGACGGCTCGTCCGGAGCCAGCCTGAGCGCACTGGCGTAATAGCGCCGCGCCTCCTCGTGCCGGTTCATCTTGTCGAGCGTGGTGCCCTGCACCGACAGGATCCGCCAGTCCGGATTGTCCGGGCTGTGCGCGCGGCTCAGCACGTCGAATGCAGCCTGCGAATTGCCGTTGTCGGCCAGCGCGCGGCCATAGGCGGCGAGCAGCGCCTTGTTGCCGGGGTTGGCGATCGTGGCCTGCTCGAGCACGGCGCAGGCCTGCGAGCGCTGTCCGGTCATCCGCAGGGCCTGGCCGTAGCCGACCGCGGCGGCGACATCCTTGGGATTCTTGCGATAGCGCTCGCCATAGACCTCGACGGCGCGGCGCGGATCATCGGGCGTGGGATCGGACCGGGACGTGATCGATCCCGCCACGTCGGACATGGTCTGGCAACCGCCAAGCCCTGCGGCCAGGACCGCCACGAGGGCTGCGGAAGCGAGATGCCGGGTCAGATTGGACTGTCGACGCATGGCACTGTGACTCACGAAATCGGGCGAACGGTTCCAGCCGAGCGTGCCAGCAATAGACTGTTAACCCTAACGTCTGGTTAACTGGCGGCGTGACAACCGGCCCGCCGGTTCCGGCCCTGCACGGCGCGTGAACCGTTGGCGCGCTACCATCCGTGGCGAAAGGCGTGTAGTAGCCCACCAACGACGCCAGAACAGCCGAGAGCCGCATGCCATCCGTGTTCGAGACGACCACGACCGCCGCCACGCCGATCACCTTCGTCACCAAGGCGACATGGGATGCGATTCGGGGCGAGCTGCCGGCACCGGCGCGGCAGTTCTCGGCGGCCAATGACTTTGCGGCCAAGCCCGGCAAATCGCTCGTCCTGCCGGCGGCAGACGGCGGCATCGCGCAAGTGCTGTTCGGTCTCGAGGACGCCGACCACAAGGCGCGCGATCCGTTCCGGCCCGGCGCCCTGCCCGGCCTGCTGCCGCCGGGCGTCTATCGGTTCGCCAATGCACCGCATGACACCAGACTTGCCGCACTCGCCTTCGCACTCGGCTGCTATCGCTTCGGCCGCTATCGCGCGAACAAGGTCCCCGAAGTCCGCCTGGTGCCGCCCGACGGCGTCGACACGGCCGAGATCACCCGGATGGCGGATGCCGCGGCGCTGGCGCGCGACCTCATCAACACGCCGTCCAACGACATGGGGCCGGCCGAGCTCGCCGACGTGGCGCGCGACCTCGCGACGCGGTTCGGTGCGGCCTTCAATTGCATCAGTGGTGACGAGCTCGCGCAGAACTTTCCGCTGATCCACGCCGTCGGCATGGCGTCGACTCGGGCGCCGCGGCTGATCGAGCTGAGCTGGGGCGACCCCGCCCATCCGAAGGTGACGCTGGTCGGCAAGGGCGTCTGCTTCGATACCGGCGGGCTCGATCTCAAGCCGTCGAGCGGCATGCTCATTATGAAGAAGGACATGGGCGGCGCCGCCAACGTGCTGGCGCTGGCCCAGATGGTAATGGACGCGAAGCTCAAGGTGCGGCTGCGCGTGCTGATCCCGGCGGTCGAGAACGCGGTTGCCGGCAACGCGTTCCGCCCGCTCGACATCTTCAAGTCGCGCAAGGGCATCACCGTCGAGATCGGCAACACCGACGCCGAAGGGCGGCTGGTGCTCGCCGACGCGCTGGCGCTCGCCGACGAGGAGACGCCCGATCTGCTGGTCGATCTGGGCACGCTGACCGGCGCCGCGCGGGTGGCGCTGGGCCCGGATCTGCCGCCGTTCTACACCAATGACGAGGCGCTTGCCGGCGACGTCGCATCTTGTGCAAAGAGCGAGAACGACCCGTTGTGGCGGATGCCGCTGTGGCCGGCCTACGACGCCTGGCTCGACTCCAAGACGGCCGACATCACCAACGCACCGTCGGGCGGCTTCGCGGGCTCGATCACCTGCGCGCTGTTCCTGCAGCGCTTCGTCGAGCATGCGAGGAGCTGGCTGCACGTCGACATCTACGGCTGGACGCCGTCGGCAAAGCCCGGCCGTCCCGAAGGCGGCGAGTGCCAGGCCGCGCGCGCGATCTACAAATTGTTGAGCCAGCGCTATGCATGACCCCCGTCTGACGCCGGCCCGCGACGACCTCGCGGCGAAATATCTCGAGGGCAAGGTCAAGGCCGCGCGCTTCGTCGAAGGCGAGGCCTTCGAGGTTTTTGACGCGATCGCGCCGCTGCGCCAGGCGCCGGCGAGCGATGCCGAACAGATGACGCAGGCGCTCCGGGGCGAGCGGATCACGGTGTACGATCGCAACGGCGAAGGCTGGGCCTGGGGCCAGCTTGCCGATGACGGCTATGTCGGCTGGATTCCCGAGGCCGCGCTGACGACGCCCGGCGCCGCCCCGACGCACAAGGTCGCGGCGCTGCGCACGCTGGCGTTTCCGGGCCCGTCGATCAAGCTGCCGCCGGTCGAGGCGCTGGCGATGGGGACGAAGCTCGCCATCATCCGCGAGGACGGTGCGTTCGCGCTGACCCGCGAAGGCTGGCACCTGCCACGCCAGCATCTCGCGCCGCTCGACACGATGGCAGGTGATTTCGTCGCGATCGCCGAGCAATTCGTCGGCACACCGTATCTGTGGGGCGGCAAATCGAGCCTCGGCATCGATTGCTCCGGCCTGGTGCAGATTGCGCTGACCGCCGCCGGCACCGGTTGCCCACGCGACAGCGACATGCAGCAGGAAGGGCTCGGCGGCGAATTGACGGCTGTCGAATCGAAGCAGCTGCAACGCGGCGACCTGATATTCTGGAAGGGCCATGTCGCCATCGTGCGCGACGCGACGACGATCGTGCACGCCAACGCGCATCACATGACAACGGCGCTGGAGAACACGCACGCCGCCATCGCCAGGATCAAAGCCGCCGGCAGCGAAGTCCTCGCGATCAAGCGGCTTTAGGCAATATCCATCCCCGTCATCCTGAGGAGCGCGCTCTCGCGCGCGTCTCGAAAGATCGACGGCCCCACTCGGGCCACGCATCCTTCGAGGCTCGCCCAGCGGCGCAATTGCGCCGCAAGGCTCGCACCTCCAGCGACAACGGCGAAGCCGTTGCGCGGGGACGACGTAGGACTAGAAGCGAGATGCCGTAGGATGGGTAGAGCGCAGCGAAACCCATCAAGCTGCTTCCGCGCGGATGAATGATGGGTTTCGCTTCGCTCTACCCATCCTACGAAGCTCGCTACGTCGCCACCGCCCCGTCGCCGGCCGCTTCGATACGGAACGCGGCGGCGAACAGCGCGCGGGTGTACTCGCTCTTCGGATTCTTGAACAGCTCGGAAGCCGGTCCCTCCTCCTCCACCTTGCCGGATTTCATCACGATCAAATGGCTCGCCAGCGAGGCGACCACGCGCAGATCGTGCGAGATGAACATATAGGTGAGGTCGCGCTTGCGCTGCAGGTCGCGCAGCAGGTCGACCATCTGGGCCTGCAGCAGCATGTCGAGCGCGCTGGTCGGCTCGTCCAGCACGACGAAATTCGGCTCCAGCACGACCGCGCGCGCGATCGAGATGCGCTGGCGCTGGCCGCCGGAGAATTCGTGCGGATAGCGGAAGCGCCAGTCGGGATCGAGCCCGACATCCTTCAAAGCCTTGATCACCCGCGCTTCACGCTCCTCGCGCGACAGCTGCTTCTGGTGCACCTCGAGGCCCTCGGCAATGATGTCGGCCACCGACATGCGCGGGCTGAGCGAGCCGAACGGGTCCTGGAAAACGATCTGCATGTCGCGGCGGAACGGCCGCATCTGCTTGAAGCGCAGGCCCTGGATGTCGCTGCCGAGGAACACGATCGGACCATCGGACGAAATCAGCCGGAGCAGCGCGAGCCCGAGCGTGGTCTTGCCGGAGCCGGATTCGCCGACCACGCCGAGCGTCTCGCCCTTGCGCACCGCGAGGCTGACGCCATCGACCGCCTTGATGTGGCCGACGGTCGAGCGGAGCAGCCCGCGCTTGATCGGAAACCAGACCTTGAGATTGTCCGCCGACATCACGACCGCTGCGCCCGGCTGCGGCGGCGCCGGATCGGGCTTCGGCTCGGCCGCGAGCAGCGCCTGGGTATAGGCGTGCTTCGGCGCGGTGAAGACCTGCTCGACCGGGCCCTGCTCGACGATCTTGCCGTTGTTCATCACGCAGACCGTGTCGGCGATGCGGCGGACGATGCCGAGATCGTGGGTGATGAACAACAGGCTCATGCCGAGCCGCGCCCTGATCTCGGCCAGCAGCGCCAGGATCTGCGCCTGCACGGTGACGTCGAGCGCGGTGGTCGGCTCGTCCGCGATCAACAGATCGGGCTCGTTGGCGAGCGCCATCGCGATCATCACGCGCTGGCGCTGGCCGCCGGACAATTGGTGCGGATAGCTCTTGAGCCGCGTCTCCGGCTCGGGGATGCCGACCTGGCCCAATAGCTCCAGCGTCCGCGCCCGCGCCGCGGCGCCACTGACGCCCCTGTGCAGCGACAGGATCTCGCCGATCTGGGTCTCGATGGTCTGGAGCGGATTGAGCGAGGTCATCGGCTCCTGGAAGATGATCGAGATGTCGTTGCCGCGGACCTCGCGCATCTCCTGGTCGGACGCGGTCAGGAGGTCGCGGCCGCGGAAGCGGATCGCGCCGCTGGGATGCGATGCCGTCGGATAGGGCAGCAGCTTCAGCACCGACAGCGCGCTGACGGATTTTCCCGAACCGGATTCGCCGACCAGCGCGACGCACTCGCCGCGCTTGATCGAGAACGAGATGCCGTCGACCGCAACCGCGCGGCCGAAGGCGACCGAGAGGTCGCGGACATCGAGCAAAGGCTGGTTGATCGCGTCCATGCCTCAGCCCTTCGAAAACGTCTTGCGGGGATCGAAGGCGTCGCGCGCGGCTTCGCCGATGAAGATCAGGAGCGACAGCATGATCGCGACCGAGAAGAAGCCGGTGAGGCCGAGCCACGGCGCCTGCACATTGGCCTTGCCCTGCGAGAGCAATTCACCGAGCGAGGGCGAACCGGGCGGCAGGCCGAAGCCGAGGAAATCCAGCGCCGTCAGCGTCATCACCGAGGACGACACGATGAAGGGCAGGAACGTCATGGTCGCGACCATCGCGTTCGGCAGCAGATGGCGGAACATGATCACGCCGTTGGAGACGCCAAGCGCGCGCGCCGCCTGGATGTATTCGAAATTGCGGCCGCGCAGGAATTCGGCGCGCACCAGGCCGACCAGCGAGACCCAGGAGAATAGCAGGAGGATTCCGAGCAGGATGAAGAAGCCCGGCGGCAGCACCGCCGAGATGATCAGGAGCAGATAGAGCGAGGGGATCGCGGTCCAGATCTCGATCAGCCGCTGGAACATGAGATCGGTCCAGCCGCCGAAATAGCCCTGCACGCCGCCCGCGGCGATGCCGATGATCGAGGACAGGATGGTCAGCGTCAGGCCGAACAGCACCGAGATGCGGAAGCCGTAGATCAGCCGCGCGACCACGTCGCGGCCCTGATCGTCGGTGCCGAGCCAGTTGTATTCGAGGTCGCGGCAGCCGGTCAGTCCCTTCCGCTTCACCACGTCCTTGCACTGCTCTTCGGTCAACAGCCAGGTCGGCTTCGACGGCACCGCCGTCGGCGGGTCGAGGTTGCGGCTGTCGTAGGAGTAGCGGATCGGCGGCCAGATCATGCTGCCGCCCTTGGCGGCGATCTGCTTCTGCAGGTAAGGATCGCGATAATCGGCTGCGGTCTCGAAGTCACCGCCGAAGGTGGTCTCGGCGTAGGTGAAGATCACCGGCCAGTACAGGCGGCCGTCATATTTGACCATCAGCGGCTTGTCGTTGGCGATGAAATTGGCGAACAGCGACGCCACGAACAGCACGAGGAAGATCCAGAACGACCAGTAGCCGCGGCGATTGGCCTTGAAGTTCTGCCAGCGCCGCCTGTTCAGCGGCGACGGCGAAAAGCCGTGCCGCGTCGCGGGCACCGCCTCGCCGAGCGGCGATTGCGTCGAGGTCTCGACCGGTTGGGGCGCGAGCATCGTCATCAGACCTCCCGCGCTTCGAAATCGATCCGGGGATCGATCCACATATAGGCAAGGTCGGAGAGCAGATTGACCACCAGTCCGACCAGCGAGAAGATGAACAGCGTCCCGAACACCACCGGATAGTCGCGGTTCAACACACTCTCGAAGCCAAGCAGGCCGAGCCCGTCGAGCGAGAAGATGGTTTCGATCAGCAGCGAGCCGGAGAAGAACGCGTGGATGAACGCGCCCGGGAAGCCGGCGATCACGATCAGCATGGCGTTGCGGAAGATGTGGCCGTACAGCACCTGGCGCTCGCTGCAACCCTTGGCGCGCGCGGTCATCACATATTGCTTGCGGATCTCATCGAGGAACGAGTTCTTGGTCAGCAGGGTCATGGTGGCGAAGGCGCCGAGCGCCATCGACACCAGCGGCAGCGTCAGGTGCCAGAAATAGTCGATGATCTTCCAGTACCAGGGGAACTGCACCCAGCCGTCCGAAGTCAGGCCACGCAGCGGAAAGATATTGAGGAATGAGCCCCCGGCAAACAGCACGATCAGGAGGATCGCGAACAGGAAGCCCGGTATCGCAAAGCCGATGATGATCACCGCCGAGGTCCAGGTATCGAACCGCGAGCCGTCCTGCACCGCCTTGCGGATGCCGAGCGGGATCGAGATCAGATAGGTCAGCAGCGTCATCCAGATGCCGAGCGACATCGAGACCGGCAACTTCTCCTTGATCAGCTGCAGCACGCTGACGCTGCGGAAATAGCTGTTGCCGAAGTCGAACCGCGCGAAATTCCACACCATCAGCGCGAACCGCTCCGGCGCCGGCTTGTCGAAGCCGAACTGCACCTCGAGCTTCTTGATGAAATCGGGATCGAGGCCCTGCGCGCCGCGGTATTTCGAATTGATGGCCGCACCTGCGCCCGCGCCCTGGCCGCGCTGCGCGCCGAAATCGCCGCCGCCGCCCGACACGCGCGATGTGCCGCCGGTGTCGGCGCCGTTGATCTGCGCGATGACACGCTCGACCGGACCGCCGGGGGCAAACTGCACGACCACGAAGGAGACGAACAGGATGCCGAGCAGCGTCGGCAGCATCAGGAAGATACGTCGGGCGATATAGGCGCTCATCGGCTACTTCGCCTGCTCGAGCTTCGCGGCCTTGGCCGCATCATACCACCAGTTCTCCGGGGCGCCGACGCCCTGGGCGTATTTCGCCAGCTTCTCGGTATGGCCGAACTGGTCCCAATAGGCGATCGGATGCGTGTTGCGGTACCATTGCGGCACCCAGTAACGGCCGGCGCGGAACACGCGGTCGAAGGCGCGGCAGGCGACTGTCAACTCATGGCGGCTGTTGGCGCCGATGATCTTCTCGATCAGCACGTCGATCGCGGGATTGGCGATGCCCGCCAGATTGTAGGAGCCCTTGGTCTTCGCGGCGTGCGAGGAGAAGAACGGCCGCATGCTGTCGCCGGGTGTCGCCGAGAAGCTGAAGCGCTGCATGGTCATGTCGAAATCGAAGTCTTCCACCCGGGCGCGGTACTGCACCGCGTCGACCAGGCGGAACGTCGCTTCGATGCCGAGCGTGCCGAGGTTCTTGATGTAAGGCCCATGGTGCGGCTGCAGCGAGGGCTCGTCGTTGAGGAACTCGATGGTGATGGGCTCGCCGTTCGGCAGCACGCGCTTGCCGTCCTTGACGACACAGCCGGCCTCGTTGAGCAGTTGCACCGCCTTGCGCAGCAGCGCGCGATCCTGGCCGGAACCGTCGGACATCGGCGGCACGAACGGCAGGCCGAACACCTCATCGGGCACCTGGCCGCGGAACGGCTCGAGCAGCGCCAGTTCCTCCGGCGAGGGAGGCCCGTCCGCCACCATGTCCGAGTTCTGGAACGGCGAGACGGTGCGCGCATAGGCATCGTACATGATGGTCTTGTTGGTCCACTCGAAGTCGAAGGCGCAGATCAGCGCCTCGCGCACGCGTGGATCCTTGAACTTGTCGCGGCGCGTGTTGATGAACCAGCCCTGTGCGCCGGACGGCGTATCGTCGGGCAGCGTCTCGCGCTTGACGCGGCCATCCTTCACCGCGGGGAAATCGTAGCGTGTCGCCCAGACGCGCGCGGTGAACTCCTCGCGGAACAGATAGCTCTTCGAGGTGAAGCCCTCGAACGCCACATCGCGGTCGCGATAGAATTCGTAGCGTACGGTGTCGAAATTGTAGCTGCCGCGATTGACCGGCAGTTCGGCGCCCCACCAGTCCTTGATGCGGTCGAATTCGACGTAGCGGTTGACCTCGAACCGGCCGACCTTGTACGGCCCCGAGCCGAGCGGCGCATCGAGCGTCGAGTCCTCGAAGGACCGGTTCGCGTAATAGGCCTTGGAGAAAATCGGCAGGCCCGCAACATAGAGCGGCACGTCGCGCGCGCGCCCCGCCGCGAAGGTCACCACCACGGTCGCGTCATCGGGCGCCTCGGCCTTGACGAAGTCGCGCAGCTGCACCTGGATCAGCGGGTGGCCTTTTTCCTTCAGCGTATTGAGCGAGAAGGCGACGTCCTGCGCGGTCAGCTTCGAGCCGTCATGGAAGCGCGCCTCGGGGCGCATGGCAAAGCGGTAGGTCAGCTTGTCCGGCGAGATCTGCACCGACTTCGCGGCATAGCCGTACATCGCGTCGGGCTCGTCATTGGCGCGCGACATCAGCGTCGCGAACGTCATGTCCATGCCCTGCGCGCCTTCGCCCTTGAGGACGTAGGCGTTCAGCGAATTGAAGGTGTAGTAGGACTGGTTGTAACCGCGCACCCACGGGATCACCGAGAACGCCCCGCCCTTCGGCGCCTTCGGATTGACGTAGTCGAAGATCTTAAAATCCGCCGGATATTTCAGGTCGCCGAACACCGACATGCCGTGCATCTCGGCTCCGTTGTCGGCCACCGCCGGTGCAGCACGCAAGCCTGCAGCACTCAACGCACCGATGCCGAGACCGAGTGCGTGCCGACGGGAGAATAGCGCCATGCGCGGATCCTTGAGTTTTATGAACGCTTGAGCTTGGCCGCCTTGTCGGCGTCGTACCACCAGAGATTTGGGAATCCCGAAACAGCGTATTTCGGCAGCGGGTCGGGATGGCTGAAGCGATCCCAGTACGCGTAGCGCTGCTTGTCGTAGTTGAAGTGTGGAACAAGATAGAAGTTCCAGAGCAAGACCCGGTCCAGCGCCTTGGCGGCGGCGACCTGATCGGCGCGGCTGGTGGCGAAAATGATGCGCTCGATGATGGCATCGAGCGCCGGATTCTTGATGCCGGGAAGATTGTTGGAGCCTGGCCGGTCGGCCGCCTGCGAGCCGAAATTGTCGCGCTGTTCGTTGCCGGGCGAGATCGACTGGCCCCAGACCTGGGTCACCATCTCGAAATCGTATTCGCGGACCCGGTTCTGATACTGCACCGTGTCCACGGCACGCAGATTGACGGTGATGCCGAGGCGCTCAAGGCTCGGCTTGTAGAACAGCGCAATCCGCTCCATGCCGGAATCGCCGCTGTTGCCGAGTATCTCGACCGTGAACGGCTGACCGGACGAATCGATGAGCTTGCGATCGCGAATCTCGAAGCCTGCTTCCTTCAACAGCCGCGTCGCCTCGCGCAGATTGGCGCGCACGTTCTCCGGCGTGCCGCCGACCGGATCCTTGTAGGGCGTCGTGAAGACTTCCGGCGGCACCTTGTCGCGCACCGTCTCCAGGATCTCGAGCTCCTTGCCTTCCGGCAGGCCGGTCGCCATCAGATCCGGGATGCCGTCGAAATAGCTTGAATCGCGATGATACTCGCCGGTCGAGAGCACGCGATTCATCTCTTCGAAATCGAACGCGTAGTTGAAGGCGCGGCGCAGCCTGGGGTCGGCGAATTTCGGGCGCCTCAGGTTGAACACCCAGCCCTGCATCCGACCCTGGTTGCGGACGGTGAAGAGCTCCTTGAGCAGCCGCTTCTCACGCACCGGCGACACGTCGTAGGCCGACGCCCATTCCTTGGCGCTACGCTCGTTGTACCAATCGAACTGGTCGGCCTTCAGCGCCTCGCGCGCGACGGTGTCGTCGCGGAAATATTCGTAGCGCAGCTCGTCGAAATTGTTCTGTCCGATCGCGATCGGAATATCCTTGCCCCAGTAGTCCTTGACGCGCTCGAGCACGACCGACCGCCCGGCGACGAACTCCTTGATCCGATAGGGACCCGAGCCGAGCGGCGGCTCCAGCGTGCTCGCGGTGATGTCACGCTTCTTGCCCTGCGCGTCGGCGCCTTCCCACCAATGCTTGGGCAAAATAGTGAGCTGGCCGGTAATCATCGGCAGCTCGCGGTTGCCTGCGCTGTCGAAGGTGAACTTGACGTCGCGATCGCCGATCTTCTCGGCCTTCACGATATGCCGGTAGTAGGCGCTGAACATCGGGCTGTTCGCCTTCCACGCCTCGAAGGAGAAGATCACGTCCTCCGGCGTCACCGGCTTGCCGTCGTGCCAGCGTGATCCGGGCCGCAGGCGGTAGATCACGTAGGAGAAATCATCGGGAAAGGCTGCCGCCTCGGCGAGTTCGCCGTAATAGGTATCGGGCTCGTCGAGCGAGGCCTCCATCAGCGAGTCGTAGATGCGAGCGACAGCCGCCGAGACGGAGCCTTTCAACCCCGCAACGACGAGGTTGAAGCTGTCATAGGTCCCGGGCTGGAACAGCCGCACCACGCCGCCCTTCGGTGCGTCCGGCTTGACGTAGTCGTAACGCTTGAAGTCGGCGGGATATTTGATTTCGCCGTAGGTCGAGAGGCCGTGCCGCCATTTCAGCCCGTTGGGGGCATCGTCGGCAAAGGCCGGCGTGATCGCCGACAGGCCGGGGGTGAGTCCGAGCGCCGGAGCCATTGCCGCCAGTGCGCTGCCTTGAAGGAGGTGTCGTCGGGTGATCGCCAAATTCGGTCTTCCTGCTTGCGGCCCCGCTTACATGGGACCCAATATAAGGCAACGGTTCGACAAATTACGTTGCTTTTTCCTCATGATATTGGCCCGGGAACAATATCGGTGCGGCGAAACGTCCCGATAACAACCCCGCGACAGCGGATTCCCCATGCGAAAACGGCCAGGCATTGCCTGGCCGTTTCATCCGCATGCTTGCGCGAAGCAAATCGTTACTTCGAGGCGGTCGGGAGCGGAGCCGGATGCTCCGAGTTCGAATTCAGATAGGCGATGATGTCGGCACGCTCGCTGTCCTTCGGCACGCCGGCGAAGCCCATCGCGGTGCCCGGGATGAAGCCCTTCGGGTTGGTCAGGAACTTGTTGAGGTCGTCGAACGACCATTCGCCGCCCTTGCCCTTCATCGCGGCCGAGAAATTGAAACCGCGGCCCTCGCCCTTCTTCTCGCCGACGACGCCGAACAGGTTCGGACCGACGCGGTTGGGACCGCCCTTCTCGAAGGTGTGGCAGGCCTGGCACTTCTTGGCGGCCGCGGCGCCCTTCTCGACGGACGCGGTCTGCAGCAGCTTCTCGATCGGCTCGGATGCGGCCGCAGCGGCCTCGCCGCCACCGCCATGGGACTCTTCCTTCACCGCGATCTCAAAACCCGGCTTCTCCGGCAGCTTCGGCGCGAATTTCGCGCTGGCGGCAAAGCTCATCACCAGGACGACGATGCAGGTGCCGAGAACCGCACCGAGGATTTTGTTGAGTTCGAAGGAGTCCATTTTGGGTCAGGCTCCGGGCCTTGAATGTCGACTTCAGGCCGGGAATACGGCCGCGGGGAAAGACCTGGGAATCGGCCTTATCGCACCGCCCCAAGCAGGGTTGAGATATCGGTTTGCCCGCGCTCTGGCAACCCGTATAAACGCGCCGAATTCAACCTCCTCCCCGGCAATTTCCGCAGGCCGGACGGGCCCCGACACGAATGACCCAACCCCGTACCTTGGTGCTGATTCCGGCTCGCATGGCCGCCACCCGGTTGCCAGGAAAACCGCTGCTCGAGATCGCCGGCGTGCCGATGATCGTCCATGTGCTGCGGCGGGCCGAGGCGGCAGGCATCGGCCGGGTTGCGGTCGCCACCGACACGGCCGAGATCGCTACGGCGGTGAAGGCTGCCGGAGGCGAGGTCGTGATGACCCGCCCCGACCACCCGTCCGGCTCGGACCGGATTTATGAAGCGATGACGACCCTCGACCCCGGCGGCCGCGCCGAGATCGTGGTCAATCTGCAGGGCGATTTCCCGACCATCAGTCCCGAGACCATCCGCAGCGTGATGCCAGCGCTCGACGATCCCGCAGTCGACATCTCGACCCTGGCCTCGCGCATCCATAGCGAGGAGGAGGATCAGGCCCCCAGCGTCGTCAAGGCGGTCGGCTCGCCGATCGGGCCGAACCGGTTGCGCGCGCTGTATTTCACCCGCGCCACCGCGCCCCATGGCGACGGGCCGCGCTACCATCATATCGGTCTCTACGCCTATCGCCGCGCCGCGCTGGAGCGGTTCGTAGCGCTGCCGCCCTCGCCGCTGGAGCAGCAGGAAAAGCTTGAGCAGCTGCGCGCGCTGGAGGCCGGGATGCGGATCGACATCACCATCGTCGACACCGTCCCGCGCGGCGTCGACACCCCGGCCGACCTCGAAACCGCCCGCAGAATACTTTCCAAAGCCTGACCGGCTGGTAAAAGGCCACCCATGACCAAGAAGCTGAAAATCGCATTCCAGGGCGAGCCTGGCGCCAATTCCCATATCGCGATCGTCGAGGCCTATCCCGACGCCGAGCCGATGCCCTGCCCGACCTTCGAGGACGCGCTGGCGGCGATTTCCTCGGGCGAGGCCGATCTCGGCATGATCCCGATCGAGAATTCGGTCGCCGGCCGCGTCGCCGACATCCACCATCTCTTGCCCGCCTCGGGCCTGTTCATCGTCGGCGAATGGTTCTTGCCGATCCGCCACCAGCTGATGGCGATCAAGGGCACCAAGCTCGCCGACATCAAGAGCGTGGAGAGCCACGTCCACGCGCTCGGCCAGTGCCGCCGCGTCATCCGCAAGCTCGGCATCAAGCCGATCGTCGCCGCCGACACCGCCGGCAGCGCCCGCGACATCTCCGAGCGCGGCGACAAGAGCGTGGCGGCGATCGCCTCCCGCCTCGCCGCCGATATCTACGGCCTCGACATTCTCGCCGAGGACATCGAGGACGAGGCCCACAACACCACCCGCTTCGTGGTGCTGGCGCGCGAGGCCAAATGGGCCGCGCAGGGCTCGGGGCCGCTGGTCACGACTTTTGTCTTCCGGGTGCGTAACTTGCCCGCCGCGCTGTACAAGGCGGTGGGCGGCTTTGCCACCAACGGCGTCAACATGACCAAGCTCGAAAGCTACATGGTCGACGGCAATTTCTTCGCCACGCAATTCTATGCCGATGTCGACGGCCACCCCAACGACCGCGGGCTCGCCTTTGCGATCGAGGAATTGAAATTCTTCTCGCGCGAATTCCGCATCGTCGGTGTCTATCCCGGCCACCCGTTCCGCGCGACCTTCAGCGAGACGCAGGATTAGACCAGGCGAGCGCAGCCTCTCTACGGGGTCGTCCCGGCGAAAGCCGCGACCCATAACCACCGGCGTTCGTGGGCAGCAAAGGCGACGACCAGTTTGCGCAACAACTGGGGCTGCGGCGTATGGGTCCCGGCTTTCGCCGGGACGACAATCTTTATGCCGCCCTCTTCGCAAGCCCGAACGCCTCGGCGAGCAGGCTGTACGACTTCTTCCGCGCCGCGTGGTCGTAGACCGCTGATATCACCATCAGCTCGTCGGCCTGGGTCGCCGCGATCAGCGGCTGCAGCTTCGTCATCACGGTTGCGGGGCTGCCGACGAAGAGGCGGGCGCGGTTGCGCGCGATCGAGGCGCGCTCGGCGTCGGTGTAAGGATAGGCTTCTGCCTCCTCGACGCTAGGCAGCGGCAGATACTGGCCGCGGTCACGGCGCAGCCGGTTGAGATCCATCGACATCGCAAGCCGCTCGGCTTCCGCGTCGGTCTCCGCCGTGACGACGGCGACTGCCAGGATCGACTGCGGCGTCGCGCGCCAGCCCGACGGCTTGAAATGTGCGCGGTAGTTCGTCATCGCCGCAATTGCGTCGTGAGTGGCAAAATGATGCGCGAACGCAAAGCCCATCCCGACCTGGGCTGCGAGCTCGGCGGAATAGTCGCTCGAGCCGAGCAGCCAGATCGGCGGCAGCGGCGAGTCATCCGGCATCGCCACCACATTGTTGTAGGGATGGCCGGGTGGGAAATCGCGCGTCTCCCACAAGGTCAGCTCGTGCAGCCGCTCGAGGAAATCATCGCCCTCGCGGCGATCGAGCCGGCTGCGCAGCGCGTAGGCGGTGGCGCCGTCGGTGCCGGGCGCGCGGCCGAGGCCGAGATCGATGCGGCCGGGAAACAGCGCCTCCAGCATCTTGAAGCGTTCGGCGACCACCAGCGGCGCATGGTTGGGCAGCATCACGCCGCCGGAGCCGACACGGATATGCTGCGTCACCGCCGCGATCTGCCCGATCATCAGATCGGGCGCCGGGCTCGCGACGGAAGCAAGGTTGTGGTGTTCGGCGAGCCAATAACGTGTGTAGCCGAGGCCATCGACATGGCGCGCCAGATCGATGCTGTTGCGGAGCGCAGCGGCCGGCCTGGTGCCAGTGGTGACGACGGACAGGTCGAGGACGGAGAGCGGAATCATGGCCGTCAACCTAGTGTGGCGCCACGGGGCGACAAAGGCCCCGACCGCGCAGACCAGTCCCGCAGCGGAACGTCGGCGCCAGCAGCCACCGATTTTGGGACAAAATACAACGATTCATTGATGCACCAAGCTACCCACAATCGATTTCGATCTCCAATCACTTGCAGAATCATTATTATATTAATAGTTTCAATATTTTAATACTACAGCCGCGAAACAGATTACCTGCCCACTTGGCGTTCTCGATAGTCAAATTTTGCCGAATCTTCGCCACGAATGGGCAATTTCCCATATCCGATGGGCTGTTTGATCCAACGCGTTTGGCATATCTTAGCGCCTTCATATCCAGGCCGGACGTCTGCCCTCCAGTTGCGGAGCCTTTGCGTATCATGACCGAGACCATTTCCTCCGTGCCGAACGCACCGCGTGCGCCCAAGGCGCCGAAAATCTCCTTCGAGTTCTTCCCGCCGAAGACCGAGGAGATGGAGCGCAATCTCTGGGAGACCATCAATCGCCTGGCGCCGCTGACGCCGAACTTCGTCTCGGTCACCTACGGCGCCGGCGGCTCGACCCGCGAGCGCACCCATTCGACCATCACTCGTATCCTGCGCGAGACCGATCTGCTGCCGGCCGCGCATCTGACCTGCGTCAGCGCCTCGCGCGGCGAGATCGACGACATCGTCGACCGTTATCATGAGGTCGGCGTCCGTCACATCGTCGCGCTGCGCGGCGATCCGCCCGGCGGCATCGGCACGCCCTACTTCACCCATCCGGACGGCTACCAGAGCTCGGCCGAACTCGTCGCCGGAATCAAGAGGCGCCACGCCGACATCGAGATCTCGGTGTCCGCCTATCCGGAGAAGCATCCGGAAGCGAAGGATTTCGATGCCGACATCGACACGTTGAAGGCCAAGGTCGACGCCGGCGCGACGCGCGCGATCACCCAGGTGTTCTTCGACAACGACCTCTACCACCGCTATGTCGACCGGGTGCGCGCGCGCGGCATCGAGATTCCGATCGTGCCGGGTATCATGCCGATGCACAATTTCAAGCAGGCCCGCAATTTCGTGACGCGCGCCGGCACCAGCGTGCCGGACTGGCTCGCCGAGAAGTTCGAGGGCCTCGACAACGACGCCGAGACCCGCAAGCTGGTCGCCGCCACCGTCGCCGCCGGCCAGGTGCAAAAGCTGTTCAAGCACGGCGTCGACACCTTCCACTTCTACACCATGAACCGCGCGGACCTCGTGTTCGCGATCAGCCACCTGCTCGGCATCCGGCCGAACGGTGCCCAGAAAGCTGCCTGACACATGTCCGTTCCCGTTTCCCCCAAGCGTAACGCTTTGCTCGCGGCTGCCCGCGAGCGCATCCTGGTGCTCGACGGCGCCATGGGCACGATGATCCAGGGCCTGCAGTTCGACGAAGCCGCCTTCCGCGGCGCGCGCTTTGCGGACTTCCACCGCGACATCAAGGGCAACAACGATCTGTTGATCCTGACCCAGCCCGATGCGATCACGGACATCCACGCCGCATATCTGCGCGCCGGCGCCGACATCGTCGCGACCAACACCTTCTCTTCGACCTCGATCGCGCAGGCCGACTACGACATGTCGGACCTCGCCTATGAGCTGAACCTGCAGGGCGCCCGCCTGGCACGCACCGCCGCCGAGCGGGTGAGCGCCGAGGACGGCAAGCCGCGCTTTGTCGCCGGCGCGCTCGGCCCGACCAACCGCACCGCCTCGATCTCGCCCGACGTTTCCAATCCCGGCTATCGCGCGGTCACCTTCGACGATTTGCGCAAGGCCTATGGCGAGCAGGCCAAGGGTCTGCTCGACGGCGGCGCCGACCTGCTGCTGGTCGAGACCATCTTCGACACGCTGAACGCCAAGGCGGCGCTGTACGCGATCTCCGAGATCATCGAGGAGCGCGGCATCGACGTGCCCGTGATGATTTCCGGCACCATCACCGACAAGTCCGGCCGCCTGCTCTCCGGGCAATTGCCGGAGGCATTCTGGCATTCGGTGCGGCACGCCAGGCCGATCACGATCGGCTTCAACTGCGCGCTCGGCGCCGAGGATCTGCGCGCACACATCGCCGATATCGGCCGCGTCGCCGACACGCTCGTGTGTGCTTATCCGAACGCCGGCCTGCCCAACGAATTCGGTCAATATGACGAGACACCGGACTACATGGCGCGGCTGATCGGCGAATTCGCCGCTGCCGGCCTCGTCAACATCGTCGGCGGCTGCTGCGGCACCACGCCCGACCACATCGCGGCGATCGCCAAGGCCGTCGCCCCGCACAAGCCGCGCGTGGTGCCCGAGATCGCACCGCGGCTCAGGCTGTCCGGCCTCGAGCCGTTCACGCTGACCGACGCCATCCCGTTCGTGAATGTCGGCGAGCGCACCAACGTCACCGGCTCCGCACGCTTCCGCAAGCTGATCACCGCCGGCGACTACACCGCCGCGCTGCAGGTCGCGCGCGACCAGGTCGAGAACGGCGCCCAGGTGATCGACGTCAACATGGACGAGGGCCTGCTCGATTCCGAGGCGGCGATGGTGACGTTCCTCAACCTCGTCGCCGCCGAGCCCGACATCGCGCGGGTGCCCGTGATGGTCGACTCGTCGAAATTCCACGTCATCGAAGCCGGCCTGAAGTGCATCCAGGGCAAGCCGATCGTGAACTCGATCTCGATGAAAGAAGGCGAGGAGAAATTCCTGCACGAAGCGACGGTCGCCAAACGTCACGGCGCCGCTGTCGTGGTGATGGCGTTCGACGAGACCGGCCAGGCCGACACGTTCGCGCGCAAGACCGAAATCTGCAAGCGCGCCTACGATATCCTGGTTGGCCGCCTCGACTTCCCGCCCGAGGACATCATCTTCGATCCGAATATCTTCGCGATCGCGACCGGCCTCGAGGAGCACAACAATTACGGCGTCGACTTCATCGAGGCGACGCGCTGGATCCGGGCGAACCTGCCGGGCGCCCACATCTCCGGCGGCGTCTCCAACCTGTCGTTCTCGTTCCGCGGCAACGAGCCGGTGCGCGAGGCGATGCACTCGGTGTTCCTGTATCACGCGATCCATGCCGGCATGGACATGGGCATCGTCAATGCCGGGCAGATGATCGTCTATGACGACATCGACCCCGAGCTGCGCCAGACCTGCGAGGACGTGATCCTCAACCGCGATCCCGGCGCCTCCGAGCGGCTGCTGGCGCTGGCCGAGAAGTTCCGCGGCAAGGAGAAGCAGACCAAGGAGCAAGACCTCGCCTGGCGCGAATGGCCGGTCGAGAAGCGGCTGTCGCACGCGTTGGTGCACGGCATCACCGAGTTCATCGAAGAGGACACCGAGGCCGCCCGCCAGAACGCGTCCCGCCCGCTCGACGTCATCGAGGGCCCGCTGATGGCCGGCATGAACGTGGTCGGCGACCTGTTCGGCGACGGCAAGATGTTCCTGCCGCAGGTCGTGAAGTCGGCCCGCGTGATGAAGCAGGCGGTCGCCTATCTGATGCCGTTCATGGAGGAGGAGAAGGCCCGCAACCTCGCCAACGGCATCACCGGCGGCCGCAACGCCGCGGGCAAGATCGTGCTCGCGACGGTGAAGGGCGACGTCCACGACATCGGCAAGAACATCGTCGGCATCGTGCTCCAGTGCAACAATTACGAGGTCATCGACCTCGGCGTCATGGTGCCCGCCAACAAGATCATCGAGACCGCGAAGGCCGAGGGCGCCGACATCATCGGCCTGTCCGGCCTGATCACGCCCTCGCTCGACGAGATGAGCTTCCTCGCCGGCGAGCTGCAACGGCAGGGCATGAACCTGCCGCTCCTGATCGGCGGCGCCACCACGAGCCGCGTGCACACCGCCGTGAAGATCGACCCGAACTATCCGGGCGGCCCGGTCGTGCATGTCAATGATGCGAGCCGCGCGGTCGGCGTCGCCTCCTCGCTGCTGTCGGCCGACAAGAAGCAAGCCTATGCCGCCGAGGTGCGCGCCGAATACGCCAAGATCTCGACGGCGCATTTCCGTGCCCAGGCCGACAAGAAGCGGCTGAAGCTGAACGACGCCCGCGCCAACAAGGTTGCGATCGACTTTGCGGCGGCGCCGCCGAAGAAGCCGGCCTTCTTCGGCCTGAAGAGCTTCGACGCCTACGATCTCGCCGAGCTCGCCGACTACATCGACTGGACGCCGTTCTTCCAGACCTGGGAGCTAACCGGCCGCTTCCCGGCGATCCTCGACGACCCCAAGGTCGGCGAGGTCGCCCGCTCGCTCTACGCCGACGCGCGCAAGATGCTGGACACGATCGTCAAGGAGAAGTGGTTCACCGCCCGCGCCACCGTCGGCTTCTGGCCGGCGAACGCCGTCGGCGACGACATCGAGGTCTATGCCGACGAGACGCGAAAACAGAAGGTCGCGACCTTCCACACGCTGCGCCAGCAGCTCGAGAAGCGCGAGGGCCGCTTCAACGCCGCGCTGTCCGACTTCATCGCGCCGAAAGAAACCGGCATCGCCGACTATATCGGCGGCTTCGTCGTCACCGCGGGGATTGGCGAGGATGCGGTCGCCGACCGCTTCAAGAACGCCAATGACGACTACTCCTCGATCCTGTGCAAGGCGCTGGCCGATCGCCTGGCGGAGGCCTTCGCCGAGCGCATGCACCAGCGCGTGCGCAAGGAGTTCTGGGCCTATGCGCCGGGCGAGGCGTGGTCGGCGGACGAACTGATCCTCGAGAAATATGACGGCATCCGCCCCGCGCCCGGCTATCCGGCGCAGCCGGACCACACCGAGAAGCAGACGCTGTTCGCGCTGCTCGATGCCGAGGCAACGGCCGGCGTGAAGCTGACCGAGAGCTTTGCGATGTGGCCGGGCTCGTCGGTCTCGGGCCTGTACTTCTCGCATCCCGAAAGCTTCTACTTCGGTGTCGGCAAGATCGAGCGCGACCAGGTCGAGGACTATGCCGCGCGCAAGGCCATGACGGTCGCCGAGATCGAGCGCTGGCTGGCGCCGGTGCTGAACTACATCCCCGCGCAGGACGGCGCCAAGGGATCGGCGATCGCGCCCGCCGCGACGCCCGCCAACGACGCGGAGCTGGCCTCGCATCCGCAGGGCTGCACCTGCGCGGTGCACCTCGCCTGGCGCAAGAAGAAGGTGGGGGCGGGATAGCTCCGCTCGTCTCTTCACCTCGCCCCGCTTTTGCGGGGAGAGGTCGAAGCCGAAGGCTTCGGGTGAGGGGTGCCCCCGCAATGACAGTCGCCTTTGTTGTCCGGTGAGGATTTCCGAGTCGGAGAGGGCTATAGTGCGGGACAACCGTGCCTTGCCCCTCACCCGGCGCTGCGCGCCGACCTCTCCCCGCCAAAGGGCGGGACGAGGTGAACATCGGACCTACCCATGCAGTTCTTCTCCTTCTGGCGATCGCTGGCGAGCTTTCGGGTGCGGATTGCGCTCAACCTCAAGGGCGTGGCCGCCGATGTCGTCTTCGTCGATCTCGATGCGGACGCGCATCGCGCCGACGCTTATCGCAAGATCAATCCGCAGATGGCGCTGCCGGCGCTGGTGACCGACGACGGTACGGTGCTGTTCCAGTCGCTGGCGATCATCGACTGGATCGACGAGACTTTTCCGACGCCGCCGCTGCTGCCGGCGGATGCGCTCGGCCGCGCCCGGGTGCGCGGGCTGGCGCTGATCGTCGCCTGCGAGGGCCATCCGCTGCTGACGCCGCGGGTGCGCCGCTATCTCGACCGCGAGCTCGATCTGCGCGACAGCCAGCAGAACGCCTGGCGGCGGCACTGGACGGTCGAGACGCTGGCGGCGCTCGAGGGCCACCTCGCCGGCCACAAGGCGACCGGCCGGTTCTGCTATGGCGATGCGCCCACCCTTGCCGACATCTGCCTGGTCGGCCACGTCACGGCGGCGATCAACCAGCAGATCAGCCTGTCGCCCTGGCCGACCGTGAAGCGCATCCACGAGACCGCCATGGCGCTGCCGGCCTTCGCCAAGGCGCTTCCGTCCGCGCAGCCGGATACACCGGAAGCGATGCGGGCGAAGTAGTTTGCGGGCGCGTTGCAAAGGACACGCAGAGGCGCAAACGTGTGCGCGGTTCTCTCTCGACCGTCGTCCCGGCGAAGGCCGGGACCCATACGCCGCAGTGGATGTTGCGGATGGGACTGGTCGTTCCAGCATCGCATAACCATTTGCGGTGGTTATGGGTCCCGGCCTTCGCCGGGACGACACTGAGTGTGTTGCACGGGCCGTGAGTCATACTTGCGCATTCTCACTTGCGCATTCTCATTCGCCGGTGCGCAATTGCGCACCGGCGAATGACGACGGAGAGAGATGACGCTACGCCGCCCTAACCGCTCGGCGGCGCCAGTGGCTGCACGATCTCCTGGAACGGCGGCAGCGCCTCGCAGCGCGCGGCGTGGGCCTTGAGCGCCGGATAGCGCGCGTCGAACAGATGCGGATGCGCCTCGCCGGTGAAGCGCAGCGCGCAGGCCACCGCGACGTCGGCGTGGCCGATGCGATTCCCCAGCCAATATGGCGGCGGCACCGCCGCGCGCTCCTGCTCCAGCACCGCGAGCACGCCCGCGATCTGCGCCTCGCAGCGCTCGACCCAGAGTTTCAACTGCTCCTTGCGCAGCACGCGCTCATAGACAAGGCTCACCGCCTTGTCGGCGAGCCCGGTCGCCAGCGCCGTGATGCGCAGATGCCTGCGCCGCTCCGGTCCCGAGTGTGCGATCATCGCCTTGTCCGGCCCGACCAGTTCGTCGAGATAATCCAGGATCGCACCGCTCTCGATCAGCGCCTCGCCGTCGTCGAGCACCAGCGTCGGCACCCGCCGCAGCGGGTTGTAGGCCGCAACCTTCTCCGCATCGCCGAAGGTCGACCACGGCTTGTGCTCAAACGGCAATCCATAGAGCCGCAGCGCGATCGCGGTGCGGCGGACAAAGGGCGAGTCGTACTGGCCGATCAAAAACATCTGTCATCTCGTCGGTCATGCCGCGGCAGGCCGTGCCTCGAAAGCAGGCTTTCGAAGTGTAGCGGCCCAAGCCGAGTCAGAGGTTGCGCTTTGCACCATCCTAGATGAGATGTACCGCGTTGCAATATGGCAAGTCATTCCGGCGAAGCATTGCCTGCTATTGATTCTGCCGAGGCCACAGGCGGGACGCGACAGAACCGGCGCTACTCCTCAACCATGTTGGTGAGCTCACCTGACTCCATCAATAGCGCCACGGCCTGCTCCATATTCGCCCTTGTGATGGATTGAACTATCACCAGGTTCGGCTCGAAGAACACCCTGCCACGCTCAAGCTCATCATTGATGGCTTGCGCGAGTCGTGCGGGGTCATAGAAATTCAGAAGGTATCGCTTTCCTGAAGCGTTGATCCACGCTTGCGAGAACCAACCCTTCGCCTCGACTTCCCATTCGTAATCTGCAAAGTCCGCTGGCAATTCCAACGCGAAGTCGGACATATATTCGCCTCTCTATCCAATCACCGGCACATGCCTCGCCGCATCGCGCGGCAGTTTGCCGTCGAGCCTCGGATCATCCGCCACCTCGATCTGCCGCAGGAACGGACGGAAGCCGGAGCGCTGGTAGAACGCGACGGCCGAGGGATGATCGAAGGTGCAGGTGTGCACCCAGACGCGGCTGACGTCGCGCGACCAGGCGATCTCGAGCGCGCGGTTCATCAGGAAGCGCGCGGCGCCAGTGCCGATGAATTTTGCGGTAACGCCGAAATAGAGCAGCTGGCATTCGCCGGGCACGCTGAAATCGAGTTCGAGCAGGCCCTCGTCATGGCCATCGACGACCAGCCCGTAGAGCTCGTTGCCTGGGGCGTGGATCCTCGAGGCGAGATCGGAATCATCGAGCCCAGTGCGGGTGAACCACAGCCACTCCTCGCCGACCCGGCGATAGAGATCGCGATACCAGTCGAGCGCGGGCGGCTCGACCTTGCGCAGGCGCCACGCGCCGGGCGGATCGTCGCGCCGCGGCGGGCGCGCGGTCATTTCCAGATGTGTGACGACAGCGGCGATCTTGCCGTGGGGAATGTCGGAGTAGCCGTCGGGCAGCAGCATTAAGCGACCTTTGTTTCCATATTGCTGTTGGGAAATATCGGCATGTCACTGCGCAGATGCAATGCAACGCCGCGCAACAACGTTACCGATTTGTCAGTGAGGATTTGCGCGAATCAGGCGCTCGATGTCGAGAGGCCCCCGGAGCATCGACCGTGTCGCGCCATCACACGCTGCCGCCGATCATCACTACGCCGCCACCACCGAAGCCGAAGCCCGCGCGGCGCCGGCGTGGCGTCGGTTACGCGCGGGGTGCGCGTGCGGCTGACGAGGCCGCAGACATCGAGGATGGTGCACCAGTGCGCAGCACGCCGGTTGTTCCGCAGCATGCGCGCCCGGTCGAGACCGTCGAGCGGCGCGCGCCGTCACCGAACGGCAAGCTCAGCGACGACACGCTGCGCGCGATGCTTGAGGTGCAGGAGAAGCAGCCGGGGTAACCAGCCACACCCGCTGTCGTTCACTCGAGCGGGACAAACCAGCTTGAACGCGCTTTGAGGGAGGGCTCCCCCGGCCCTCCCGTACTCGGTTAATTGCCAACCCACACGTTGCCGTTCGCGTCGAAATCGTTCTTCGGGTTATAGCCGGACTCGCGAAGATTCTGCATACGCATCGCGCGGTCGCCGACATCGCCATTGAGACTGGCGTTGGCGTTGAGCACGGCAGGACTCAGTGCGGTACCCATCACGAGGCGTTGGTGGGTCCGGTGTTGTGCCGTCCGTGCATCGGCGAGTGCCGCCGTGGAGAGAGAAGCAATTGCGATCGAAACAAGAATGATTTTCGTCATGGTCAGCTCCTGTGAAGTAACCAGCTGAGCTTTCAATCGCTTCCAGAAAATACGTTCTCGCGCCGAATGTGAGAATCGCCACAGCCCGGCGGCGATCACGATCGATTAGACTAGCAGGCAGAAGCCAACGCTTCTTGGACGCCCGCGCACAGCGTCGCGGGACGTCCATGCGCAAATCGCAAACGTCAACTTGTAGTGATCGAGATGCGCCGCCGCGTTGATGGCACAAAGTGAATAGTGGCTGACCGCCGCAGTTCGCGTCGGCATTCGCACCGATGAGTCCCGGGTCGCGCTTCCGCTTTCACTCTTCGAGCTTCGGCGAGACAAGTCGATGACGCGGGACGACATTGGAGTTGGTGGCGCCCCTCACCTCGGCGTCAGCGTGATCGCTTCCGCGGTTGCGGCTTCGACGGCGCCGCGGCTGTAGAGCAGCGGCACATACTGGCCCGTCGCCCACAGCGGCGCGAGGTCGCGGTAGTGGCCGCTGTAGGGATCGCCGGATTGGCCCGGCGTGTTGACGGCGCGGCTCGCATCCCAATTGCCGACATCGAGCACCATGCGGAATGAAGCGCCGGAGATCAGATGATAGTCGGAGCGGCGATAGGTGGCGGCGCGCGGCACGTTGGCGGCGCCGCCAAGGGCGAGCGGACCGACCTGCATCTGCGCCGCGGTCGCCTTGTCGGCGAGCGGCATCAGCGCGTGATTGAATTGCGCGACATGCAGCCGGCCCCAGCGCCAGGTCGACGCATCGGGACCGAGCTTGTCGGCAACATCGGCGACGGCCTCGCCGAGGCTGTCGCGCAGCACGCGGTCGCGCTCGGCTGAGGGATCGCTGCCGAGCGCCGCGTCCGGCTTTTCGAGATAGCCGACAATCGCGGAGATGCTGGAGGCTTCCGGCGCGATCAGCTCGGCCGCCTTCGGCGCGGTGGTCTTGAGCAGCACCGGGCCGAGATGGTTTGCGATCCACACCTCATAGACCGCGGCGGCCGCGCTGTCGGCCGCGTCGCGCGCATCCCACGCCTTGAGCAGATCGAGGCCCTTCTTGACGTTCGCGTCATCCGACGTGAGCGGCTTCAGCAGCGCGACCAGGCGCCGCGCGAGCATGCCGGTGTCGTCGTTCTGCAGCGCCATCGCGTCCGCCAGCGTCACCTTGCTGTTGGCCTGCAGCACCTCGGTGATGCGCTGCCAGCGCGCGCTGTCGGCCCATTCGAATCCGACCCTGCGCTCACCCACCGGATAATCCGCCGGCAGGTTCATCTGGTTGGCGGTGGCGATGAAACCCTGCTTCGGCTGATAGAGCTTCGGCAATTCGTCGAGCGACAGAAAGCCCTGCCACTCATAGCGGCCGTCGCCGGGCACCGGCATCAGGCCGTCGAAACTGGCGCGGCGCGGCGTCTTGCCGGCGGCGACCCAGCCGATATTGCCGCTGATATCCGCATAAACTTGGTTCTCCGACGGCGCGCCCCAGCGCCGCATCGCACCGAGGAAGCCGTTCCAGCTTTTCGCGGTCATGTAGTCCGACGAGCCGAAATAGGCCGAGGTGCCCGGCTCGAACCAGATCGAGCGCACGGCGAACGCATGCTTCTTGTCGGCGTCGACGAAGATCACCGGGCCGTGGCGGGTGAACTTCAGCTCGAGGTCGCGGTCGGCCTCGCCCTTCACGGCCTCCTTCTCATGCACGATCCGCATGTCCTCCCAGCCGGTGCCGTAGCGGTACTGGTTCGGATTGTCGGGGTTGAGGTCGTAGACGTAGAGGTCTTCCTGGTCGACGTTGAAGATGGTCAGGCCAAACGCGATGGTGTCGTTGTGGCCGATCGAGATGCCCGGCAGCGCCGGCTCGCCGGCGCCGATCACGGAGATGCCGGGTGCGTTGAGGCCGACGATGTAGCGCAGCGACGGCACCGAGTGCTCGCGATGCGGATCGTTGGCGAGGATCGGACGTCCGGTAGCGGTGCGCGATGCCGCGATCACCCAGTTGTTGGAGCCGATGGTGTCGCGCTGCTGGTCGGCCTCGGCGAGGTACGTGTCGGGATCATGCGCCAGCGCCGCCTTCTGGTCCTTCGGCGCGGCGAACTTCACCGGCCGGGTGGCAAGATCGTAGGCGGCGAGCACCGCCTTCGGCACGCTACAGGGATCGAGGCCATCAGGGATCCTGGTGGTCCAGGCCGGCTCCAGCTTGACGCGGAAACGATCGGCATCGAGGCCGGCGGCGCAGGCCACCCGCGAGCGCTTCACCTCGGAGGCGACGTTGCGCGTGAGACCATGGCTGCGGACGCGCACGACATCCTCCGCCGACCACAAATCCGGCATCGTGCCTGCGATCCTGAACTCGATCGGCAGCGCGCGCTTGCCCGCCTGAACGTCGGCGACATAGGCGTTGACGCCGGCGACGAACGCCTCCGCATAGGATTTTGCCTTCGGACCATAGGCCGTCCATTCCGCATTCATGTCACCGCGATAGAGGAACAGACGCAGCGCCTTGTCCTGCTCGGCATAGGCGGGGCCAAAGTCCTTCGCCAAGAGACCGAGCCCGCGCTTGCGCCAGAGATCGATCTGCCAGAGCCGGTCGCGCGCGGCGTTGAAGCCCTGCAGGAAGAACAGGTCGTGCTCGTTGCCGGCATAGATGTGCGGGATGCCCCAGACATCGACCAGGATCTGGCCCGGCGCCTTCAGCCCCGCGACGTCGGTCTTGACCTCGCGCGCTGCGACGAGCGGGCTCGGCTTCTCGCGCGCGGTGGCGGGAGCGGTGAGTATCGCGGCGCAGAGCGCGGCGGCGAGTAGCTTGGCGACGCGGTTGATATCCGTGTTCATGTTGTCCTCCGATGGTTGTTATTCTTGGGAGACGTCAGCGACTGTGCTGCGCCCCCTCTGCTGCATGTAGTATCCGTCGCGCGACGCCTACTCCCCTTCGTCGCTCGCCAGCACGCCCTTCACGGCGCGGGCCCAGCCGGCGAGCTTGCGCTCGCGCGTCGCCTGGCTCATCGCCGGCCGGAAGCGGTGCTCGAGCCGCCAATTGTCGGCGAATTTGGCGGGCTCCGGATAGACGCCGGCATCGAGGCCGGCGAGATAGGCGGCGCCTAGCGCCGTGGTCTCCTGGATCATCGGGCGATCGACCGGGGCGTTGAGCAGATCGGCGAGCCGCTGCATGGTCCAGTCCGAAGCGGTCATGCCGCCGTCGACGCGCAGCACGGTGTTGGCGGCGTTGGCCTCGGGCCAGTCGGTGCGCATCGCGGCCCACAGATCGAAGGTCTGGTAGCAGACGCTCTCCAGCGTCGCATGCGCGAGCTCGGCCGCGCCGGTGTTGCGGGTCAGCCCGAACAGCGCGCCGCGCACGCGCGGATTCCAGTACGGCGCGCCCATGCCGACGAAGGCGGGCACGAGATAGACGCTCTGCATGCTGTCGGATTTGTCGGCAAGCGGCCCGGTCTCCGCGGCGTGCTTGATGATGCCGAGCCCGTCGCGCAGCCACTGCACCGCGCTGCCGGCGACGAAGATCGAACCTTCGAGAGCATAGGTGCGCTGGCCGCCGAGCTGGTACGCGATGGTGGTGAGCAGCTTGTTCTTCGAGGCCACCGGCGTGGTGCCGGTGTTGAGCAGCGCGAAGCAGCCGGTGCCGTAGGTCGACTTCATCATGCCGGGCTCGAAGCAGGCCTGGCCGATGGTCGCGGCCTGCTGGTCGCCGGCGATCCCGGAGATCGCGATCGGGCCGCCGAACAGATCAGCGGTGCTCTCGCCGAACCGGGCGGAGGAATCCTTCACCTCGGGAAGCATCGAGCGCGGCACGCGCAAGAGGTTGACGAGGTCGTCGTCCCAGGCGCCGGTGTGGATGTTGAACAGCAGCGTGCGCGAGGCATTGGTGGCGTCGGTGGCGTGGACTCTCCCGCCGGTGAGCCGCCACAACAGATAGCTGTCGACGGTGCCGAACAGCAGCTCGCCGCGCTCGGCGCGCTCGCGCGCGCCCGGCACGTGATCGAGGATCCAGGCGACTTTTGTGCCGGAGAAATAGGGATCGATAATGAGACCGGTCTTGGCCGAGATCGCCGGCTCATGGCCCTCGGCCTTGAGTTTTGCGCAGATGTCGGCGGTGCGGCGGTCCTGCCAGACGATGGCGCGGTGCACGGCCTGTCCGGTGGCGCGGTCCCACACCACGGTGGTCTCGCGCTGGTTGGTGATGCCGATCGCGGCGATGTCCTTCGCCTTGAGGCCGGCTTTCTCCAGCGCCTCGCGGCACACCATCACGGTCGAGGTCCAGATGTCCTCCGGCTCGTGCTCGACCCAGCCGGAGGCGGGGAAATGCTGCGGAAACTCCTGCTGCGCGACGGCGGCGATGGAGATGTCGCCGCGAAACACCATGGCGCGCGACGATGTGGTGCCCTGATCGATGGCCAGCACGAAAGACATGAGCGTTTCCCTTAAAGAGCTTCATCCCGAGAGGGATTGGTGCAGGCGCAAAGGGAGCGGATTACCGCGGCAAGGTCAAGCTTGGGAAGGTGGTGGTGAGAGACCCGTGATCCTAAGGCGCGAGTGGCGCCACGCGCTCCGCTGTCGTCCCGGCGAAGGCCGGGACCCATACTCCGCGGCGGTTGTTGTAGGTGGGACTCGTCATTCCATGAACACGCGACAATGACCCTCGGTGGTTATGGGTCCCGGCCTTCGCCGGGACGACATTGAATGCTTGGTGCCGCTGGTGATTCATGCACCTTTACTCTCTGACGCGCGCCAGCGGATCCGCGCGAAGAGAGAGTCCGATCACATCGGCCGGTAGGTCCTGACGTCGGCGGGGACGTTGACGCCGATCTTGATCGCGCCGACCGAGCGGATGATGTCGTCGCCGAGCAGCTGGGCGAAGCAGGCATAGCCCCAGTCGTTCATGTGCAGGCCGTCGGCAGTGACGAAATCGGTGATCGGGATCGCCTGTTTCTCGTGCCAGTCGCGCATCACCTCGAAGCGCGGGAAGATGCCGACATGGCGCAGCGCGGCGATGCGGCCGAGCAGCTTCACCATGCCGCGCGCGCTTTCGGGACGCTCGGTGACGCGCGGCGAATATTGCGGATCGACCAGCACGACGTCGGCACCGGACGCCTGAAGGCGCGCCACGCCGTCCTCGACCTGCTTGGCGGTCTCGGCAGGATCGAGGTTGCGCAGCACCGCGTTGGTGCCGACCTGCCAGATCACCATGTCGGGATGTACGTCGATCACTTCGGTTTGCAGCCGCGCCATCATCTCGGGCGCGTCCTCGCCGCCCTTGCCGCGATTGAGCACGGTGATGTCGGCGGACGGATACTGCCGGCGCAACTGTCCGGCGAGCCGGTTGGGATAGGTGAATTCCGGCGCCGACGAACCATAGCCCTGGGTCGAGGACGAGCCGAACGCGATGATGACGACCGGCTTGCCGGCGGCGAGCTTGGCCGCGACATGCGGCAGCGAGCCGGTGCTGTTCGGCACGCCCTTGGGCTGCTGACAGGGCACGCGGTGGAAGATGTCGCTGGCGGATTTCGCGGCCTGCTTCACCCTGTCGAACGCCTTCGCGGCGACGCCCGGTTGCGGCTGCTGAGTGGCGGTGGCTTCGATCGCGGCGGGCCTGCTCGGCTCCGTCTTCGTGGCCTCAGCCTTGGTACCGGATGAGATCGCTGCATGCTGGTCGGCCTGCCCGGTCTGCGCGCGCGACGGCGCGACCCCGAGCAGCGCCAGCACTGCAACAGCGCACAGGCCTCGCCCTGCGGAAGCGCGAAAAGGGAAGGCAAAACGCATTTACTCTGCTTCCTTAATTCTGCTGCACCGGGCCCAGATGGGCCGCATCGATCACGAATTTCGCCAGTGCGCGGCCGAGACAGGCATGAACCTTCTTGGCCAGATCGACACCATGCGAGGTGCTGAACAGGTCAAAATATCCGGCGTCGCTCCACTGCTTCATAATCGCGAACCGGTCGAACAGCGGAACGTCGTGCTGCTGCGCCACCACCTTCATGTTGTCGAGATATGGCGGCGCAGAGATCATCGTCTCCGTACGCGGGCTGTATTGCAGATTGACCAGCACCACGTCGGTCCCGGCGTCCCGCAACGCAACAACGCCTTCGTTGATGGCGGTACGGAAATCGTCGGGATCGACTGCTCGCATAGCATCGACCGTTCCGGTCTGCCAGATAACCAAAGTAGGCTTTTTTGCTTCAACAAGCTTAACAAGAGTTCCCGCGGTCTCCTCGGCGGTGCTCTTTCCCTGTAATTCTACGGATAGATCGATCGTCGACGACGGCAACGCCTCCTTCAGCGCCGCCTGCAGCGTGGCCGGATAGGCGCTCGCCTCGTTGCCCTGGATGGTCGAGGAGCGGCTGCCGACCACCAGCACGTTGAGCGGCCGGTTGGACTTGATGGCGTCGGTGACCTTGGGCAGCGAGCTCTCGCTCGAAAGCAGATAGGCGGGCACGTCGCAGGGCGGCGGCGGTGCCGGCTCCGCCGTGTCGCCGGCGCGCGCGGGCGCCGCCGCCAAACCGGCCGTCAGGCAGGCTGCGAGCAGCGTCAGGCCCAGCATCGTCCGCGCGGACTTCATGCTCCCCCTCCCGCCAGATCGGCGTTGCCGGCGGCGCCTTTTTTCGAGGCGCCTTTGTCGGCGGAGTGTTTGTACCACGAAATGATCCACGCCATGCCGCACATGATGAGGATGCCGCAGATGCTGATCAAGGCGTGCAGTGCGGCACCGCCAGATACTTCGGCAAGTACGAAGTGACCGGCAAAGGCGAGGAAGACCCCGAGGCAGAATATCTCAAGCGAGTGCTGGCCACACAGGATCAAAGGTCGCAGCCAGGGCGATTTCAGCCCCGGCCAGTCCCTGGGCAGGAAGCGCACGGTGAGCGCAGCGAGCGCCAGGAAGTGCGCGAACCGCAACACGTCCAGGTCGGTCTTGTTGATCGGATACATCCATTGCTCGATCACCTTCGGCATGATGTGGCCGAGCTGCGGCACGTACCAGGTCAGCGTCACGAAGAACGCCGCGACCAGATAGACGATGCAGATCCACATCGTGATGTTCGACGACAGGATGCGCGACATCCGCCGCGCGCCGCCGAGCGCGCACCAGGCGCCGAACACGAACAGCAATTGCCAGGCGAACGGATTGAACGCCCAGAAGCCGTTCGGGTAAGCCGAGAGATAGAGGTCGAACTGCCAGGTCAGCGCGTAGAGCACGACCGAGAGGCCGAGCGTGACATCGGGCTTCCATTTCATCAGCCACAGGATCAGCGGCAGGAACAGCATCAAGACGATATAGAGCGGCAGCACGTCCATGTTGACGGGACGGAAGCGCAGCAGCAGCGCCTGCACGATGGTGACGTCGGGCTGCTTGAGGAAGTCCATGATCCCCATTTCCTCGCTGTAGAGCGGGTTCTCGAACGAGGTCGCGACATAGGAGATCTCGGCGAGGAAGATCGTGAACAGGAAGACATGCGCGACATAGATCTGCCAGACCCGGCGCAGGATGCGCGCGGTCGCGATCACGAAGCCGCCCTCCAGCATGGCGCGGCCGTAGACGAAGGCCGCGGTGTAGCCGGAGATGAAGATGAAGATCTCGGTGGCGTCGGAGAAGCCGTAATTGCGGATCGTCAGCCAGGTCAGAAGATTGGTCGGCAGATGATCGATGAAGATCAGCCACAGCGCGAGCCCGCGGAACAGATCGAGGCGGAGCTCGCGCTCGCCGGTCGCCGGCAGGGTGATCGCGGGCGCAGCAACCTTCGCCTCGGCCTCAGCCTTTACTTCGGCCTGGGCGTCAGCCACCGGCGAACCGGCTATGGGGTCGGCAATCGAGCTCATCAAACACCGTGTCGGCCGCGGACGCCCCGCACGCCGTGCTGAAAAGATAATATCGGTCCGCGAGTTGCCGACAAAGCACGGAGTGCGGCGGCATGCGGCCGCGCTTTAGAGCGGAACTATGTTGAAACCGCGATGAACGGACCGCCCCTGGGCCGCCTTTTCACGGCCTGGCAGGCGATTGGTTCCGGCGGCCCAATTGGCTATGATGGCGCCCTGTTCGAGCATGATCCGGTCGAAAACGGACCATACGCCAGGACCATCGGATTGAGCCGCATGTACCGCGCCGTTACCCGCCAGATCGAAGTCACCGTCGAGCCGAACTTCATGCCCGAGCGCTCGTCGGTCGACCGGCGCGAATATTTCTGGTCGTACAAGATCGTGATCGTCAATTCGGGCCCGGAAACGGTGCAGCTGCGGACGCGGCACTGGATCATCACCGACGCCACCGGCCGCCGCCAGGAGGTGCGCGGCGAGGGCGTGGTCGGCGAGCAGCCGGTGCTCGCGCCCGGCGAGCGCTTCGAATACACGAGCGGCGTGCCGCTGCCGACCGCCTCCGGCTTCATGACCGGCAGCTATCAGATGGTCACCGAAGCCGGCGAGCGCTTCGACATCGACGTGCCGACCTTCTCGCTGGATAGCCCGAGCCCGGGCGGCAAAAGGGTGTTGAACTGACGCCTGCGTAGCCCGGATGGAGCGCAGCGCAATCCGGGGCAGGTGCATCCGCGGTTGGAGCGGCCCCGGATTTCGCGGAGCCTGTCATCGGGCGCGCGTTCGCGCGACCCGTTGGCTTCATCCGGGCTACGATGACGAACGCGCCTACTCGACGCCGGCTTCCTGCGGCGTGAATTCATACACCGACGAGCAGAACTCGCAGGTCACGACGACCTTGCCGTCCTTGACCATCTCGGCGCGGTCGTTCGGCGCGAAGCTCTTCAGCATCGACGACACCGCATCGCGCGAGCAGGAGCACTGCGCGCGCAGCGTTTGCGGGTTGAAGACGCGAACCCCGCGTTCGTGGAACAGGCGATAGAGCAGCCGCTCGCCGGACAGATCAGGATCGATCAGCTCGACGTCCTCGACGGTCGAGATCAGCGACTGGCCCTCGACCCAGGCATCGTCGTCCGGCACGCTATGCGTGGCGGTGCCTTCCGGCGCATCGCCGGGATGCAGATCGGCCTGCTTGGCGCGCTCGGGCGCCTTGGGCAGGAATTGCAGCAGGATGCCGCCGGCGCGCCAGTGCAGCTTGCCGCCCTCGCCACCGCGCATCTCCTCGCCGACCGCAAGGCGCACGCGCGTCGGAATCTGCTCCGAGCGCAGGAAATATTCATGGGCTGCCTCTTCCAGGCCGCCGCCGTCGAGCGCGACCAGTCCCTGGTAGCGGCTGGTGTTGGAGCCCTGATCGATGGTCATCGCAAGGTGACCCTTGCCGAGCAGCTCGCCCGAGCTCTGGCCGTTCTTGAGGCGCGATGCGTCGTAGCGCGCATAGGCACGCAGCCGGTCGGGCGCCTGGAAATCGACGATCAGGAGCGACACCGGACCGTCGGTCCGGGTCTGCAGGATGAAGCGGCCCTCGAACTTGACCGACGAGCCGAGCAGCGTGGTCAGCACGATCGCCTCGCCGAGCAGCTTGCCGACCGCGGGCGGATAATCGTGCTTGTGCAGGATCTCGTCGAGCGCGGGGCCGAGCCGGGTCAGCCGGCCGCGCAGGTCCAGCGCGCCGACCTCGAAGGCCAGCACGGCATCGTCGACAGGAACCGCTGAGGGCGCGCGAACCGGCGCCTCGGGCGTGATTTTGATGTCGGGGGATTGTGAAACCATGGCGCTCTATCTGGGGTCTCGGACCGCAAAACGAAAGGGGTTCACCGGAACGGATCTATCCGTCGTCCCTGCGAAAGCAGGGACCCATAACCACCAATGTGAGTTGCTGCATCAAGCTGGGGCCCCAGCCTTCACAACAATTGACAGCGATGGTTATGGGTCCCGGGTCGCGCTGCGCTTGCCCGGGACGACAACGCTTACTGATCTACGACTACGCGACCGCGTCGAAACACCAGGCCAGGATGCCCTTCTGCGCATGCAGGCGGTTTTCCGCCTCGTCGAACACCACGGATTGCGGCCCGTCGATCACCTCGTCGGTGACCTCCTCGCCGCGATGCGCGGGCAGGCAGTGCATGAACAGCGCATCCGGCTTGGCGAGCGACATCAGCTTGGCATTGACCTGATAGGGCCGCAGCACGTTGTGGCGGTGCTCGCCCTCCTTGTCGCCCATCGACACCCAGGTGTCGGTGACGACGCAGTCGGCGCCGCGCACGGCGGCTTCCGGATCGGTGCCGAGCATGATCGGCGCGCCGGTCGCCTTGATCCAGTCGCGCATCGGCTTCTTCGGCGACAGCTCCGGCGGGGTTGCGACATTGAGCTGGAACTTGAACCGCTCGGCGGCATGCGCCCAGGAGGCCAGCACGTTGTTGTCGTCGCCGGTCCAGGCCACGGTCTTGCCCTCGATCGAGCCGCGGTTTTCCTCATAGGTCATGAGGTCGGCCATCACCTGGCAGGGATGCGAACGCCGGGTCAGGCCGTTGATGACGGGGACGGTGGCGTGAGCCGCGAGCTCGAGCAGCGCGTCATGGTTGAGGATGCGGATCATGATCGCATCGACATAGCGCGACAGCACGCGCGCGGTGTCGGCGATGGTCTCGCCGCGGCCGAGCTGCATCTCGGCACCGGTCAGCATGATGGATTCACCGCCGAGCTGGCGCATGCCGACGTCGAACGACACCCTTGTGCGGGTCGACGGGCGCTCGAAGATCATCGCCAGCGTCTTGCCTTCAAGCGGCTTCCTGCCCTTCTCATGCGCCTTCAGCTTCGCCTTCATGGCGGCTCCGGCGGACAGCATGTTGCGCAGCTCGCCGAGCGGCAGCTCGTTGATATCGAGGAAGTGACGGACCGGCTTGCTCATTATCCAGCCGCCTTCTTCGGCTGGGCCGCCG
This sequence comes from Bradyrhizobium sp. Mp19, assembly GCF_029952935.1. Taxonomy (NCBI): domain Bacteria; kingdom Pseudomonadati; phylum Pseudomonadota; class Alphaproteobacteria; order Hyphomicrobiales; family Nitrobacteraceae; genus Bradyrhizobium; species Bradyrhizobium sp. Mp19. The sequence continues at coordinate 107,751 of NZ_JASAUT010000030.1, forward strand.
ACAATGTCGCGCAGGCGCGCTCGAGCGCGGTGATCGACGTATCGATCTCGGCCTCGGTCACGATCAGGGGCGCCAGGAACCGTACCACATTGTCGCCGGCGCCGACGGTGAGCAGCTTCTCGTTGCGCAGTGCTGCGATCAGGTCGCCCGACGGCACCACGGCCTTGACGCCGATCAACAGCCCCTCGCCGCGCACCTCCGACAGCACGCCGGGATAGCGGTCGACGACGGAAGCGAGCTTCTGCTTGAGCAAGAGCGACATCTTTTGCACATGCTCGAAGAAGCCGGGTTTCAGCATGACGTCGAGCACGGCATTGGCGGCGGCGACCGCGAGCGGATTGCCGCCGAAGGTCGAGCCGTGCGAGCCGGGCGCCATGCCTTCGGCCGCTTTCGCGGTCGCCAGCACCGCGCCGATCGGGAAACCGCCGCCGAGCGCCTTGGCCAGCGACATCACATCCGGCGTGACGCCGGTGCGCTTGTAGGCGAACAGCTCGCCGGTGCGGCCCATGCCGGTCTGCACTTCGTCGAAGGCGAGCAACAGGCCGTGCTCGTCGCAGAGCGCGCGCAGCGCCTTGAAGAACGCCTGCGGCGCCGAACGCACGCCGCCCTCGCCCTGCACCGGCTCGATCAGGATGCCGGCGGTGTGCGGACCGATCGCCTTCTTCACCGCCTCGATGTCGCCATGCGGCACCTGGTCGAAGCCGTCCATCGGCGGGCCGAAGCCCTCGAGATATTTCGCCGAGCCGGTCGCCGCCAGCGTGCCCAGCGTGCGGCCGTGGAAGGCGCCCTCGAAGGTGATGATGCGGTAGCGCTCGCCATGGCCCTTGGAGAAGTGATAGTGGCGGACCAGCTTGATCACGCCCTCCATCGCTTCCGCGCCGGAATTGCAGAAGAACACGAAGTCGGCAAAGCTCTGCTCGCACAGCCGCGCGGCAAGCACCTCGCCGTCCGGGCTCTTGAACAGGTTCGACATGTGCCAGAGCTTGGTCGCCTGTTCCTGCAGCGCCTTGACCAGATGCGGATGCGCATGCCCGAGCGCGTTGACCGCGACGCCCGAGGTGAAATCGAGATAGCGGTCGCCGTTGGTTGCGATCAGCCAGGCGCCCTCACCGCGCTCGAAGCCGAGATCGACCCTGGCGAAGACAGGGAGCAGATGCGACGTGGCAGCGTTGGTCATGGCGTTCACTGACGGTTTTTAAGCCGACAATTGCCGCTGCGCCTTGACGCCAGCGCAGCAACGGCCAGCTTCGGAAAACAAAACGGCCGCCTTTGCGGGCGGCACGTGGCGGGCATTCTATGCTGCGGTCGGTAAGTGTCAATCGTCACGAAGTGGCCTTCCTGCAATGCGAAACGAGCGCAATCCGGAGCATTCCGGTGCGGTGGAAAAGCCTCATCGCAATGCTTAACTTTGTGGGAACATGTGGACGCACGGCCGCGGACTCTTGCGCCAGAGTCACGCCATATTGTAGCGTTTGGCCTGTCGGGTACGACATCTCGTGCGGCAGTACTGGACCCTCTAAGTAGCCTTCGTATCGCGCGTAAACGTTCGGGCGCAAGACCGCGCCCGGCGAGGGCTAAGGGATTCTGGCCGCAGGGATATTTGTCCAGATTGGCTCGCAGCGCCGCTCCAATGATTGGCCGGCGCTACGCGAAGGGAAGAATGCGATGACTGTATTGACCTGGTCCGACGATCGCGTCGAGCAGCTGAAAAAGCTCTGGGAGTCCGGCCTGTCGGCCAGCCAGATCGCGGCGGAACTTGGCAATGTGACGCGAAACGCCGTGATCGGCAAAGTGCATCGGCTCGGCCTCTCCGGCCGCGCCAAGGCACCCTCCACGGCCGCGCCGCGGCAGCGCAAGGCCCGCCCCGCCCAGCACATGATGCGGGTGGCGCGCCCGGTCTCGCGCGGCAACACCGCACTGGCGCACGCATTCGAGGTCGAGATGGAGCCCGATCCGATCTCCTTCGACAATGTGGTGCCGATGAGCCAGCGGCTGTCGCTGCTTGAGCTCAACGAGGCCACCTGTCACTGGCCGGTCGGCGATCCCTCGAGCCCGGAATTCTTCTTCTGCGGCGGCAAGGCGCTCGCCGGCCTGCCCTATTGCGCGCATCACTCGCGCGTCGCCTACCAGCCCGCCGCCGATCGCCGCCGGCCATCGGCGAAGCCGCAGATCAAGTGAGCACTCGGGAAACTACGGAAGACCTGAAAAACAAATCCCCGCGAAAGCGGGGATTTTTTTATGGCGCGTGGCCCGTTACATCATCGGCGTCGTCCCGGCGAAAGCCGGCAACTGTTATGTTGGTTTGGTCTGCAGGTACGGCTTTCGGTCTCGCATCATGGCATTGAGGACCGTGAGCAGCTTCCTGGCGACGGCGATGAGGGCGAGCTTGGCTGGTTTTCCGGCCTGTCGCAGCCGTGCATAGAAGGC
>NZ_JASAUT010000031.1:0-95775 GCF_029952935.1 Bradyrhizobium sp. Mp19
CACGCAAAAAAATGCCTGACACTGGCCTCCACCCGCGCACGCCCGATTGCGCAAAGCCCTCGCTTGCGGGGGAGGGCTGGGGTGGGGGTGCCACCGCAGAGGTAGTCTTCCCGTGGAGAGAGCCCCCACCCGGATCGCATCATTCGATGCGATCCGACCTCCCCCACAAGCGGGAGAGGTAGGAACTGCCGCCGGAGCGAATGAAGATGAACGTCCAGACCGCCATCCGTGCCGACCGGGCCGAGCAGCTGCGCCAGGCCCGCGAGGAAGCCTATTCGACACCGCTCAGGGATTTTCATCCCGGCGCGCCAAGACTGTTCCAGAACGACACGCTGTGGCCGTGGTTCGAGCGGCTGCGCAAGGAAGAGCCGGTGCACTACTGCACCAATGCGCCGATCGAACCCTATTGGTCTGTCGTGAAGTACAACGACATCATGCATGTCGACACCAGCCACGGCATCTTCTCCTCGGACTCCACGCTCGGCGGCATCTCGATCCGCGACGTGCCGCCCGGCTACGACTATCCGAGCTTCATCGCGATGGACCAGCCGAGGCACGCCCATCAGCGCAAGACCGTGTCGCCGATGTTCACCCCCACGCATCTCGACGAGCTGGCAAAGCTGATCCGGCAGCGTTCGGCCAGCGTGCTCGACAATTTGCCGCGCAACGAGACCTTCAATTTCGTCGAGCGCGTTTCGATCGAATTGACCACCCAGATGCTGGCGACGCTGTTCGACTTCCCCTGGGAGGAGCGGCGCAAGCTGACGCGCTGGTCCGACGTCTCCACCGCGCTGCCGAAGAGCGGCATCGTCGAGTCGCCGGAGCAGCGGCGGCAGGAGATGGACGAGTGCTACGCCTATTTCTCGAAGCTCTGGAACGAGCGCGTCAACTCGGCGCCGCGCAACGACTTGCTGTCGATGATGGCGCACAGCGACGCCACGCGGCACATGGACCCCGACAATCTGATGGGCAACATCATCCTGCTCATCGTCGGCGGCAACGACACCACGCGCAACACCATGAGCGGCTCGGTGCTGGCGCTGCACGAGCATCCCGACCAGTTCCAGAAACTGAAGGAGAACCCCGCGCTGATCGACACCATGGTGCCGGAGGTGATCCGCTGGCAGACGCCGCTGGCGCATATGCGGCGCACCGCCCTTCAGGACACCGAGATCGGCGGCAAGACGATCAGGAAGGGCGACCGCGTCGTGATGTGGTACGTCTCCGGCAACCGCGACGACGAGGTGATCGACCGCCCGAACGAGTTCATCATCGACCGCCCCCGGCCGCGCATCCACCTGTCGTTCGGCTTCGGCATCCACCGCTGCGTCGGCATGCGGCTCGCCGAGTTGCAGCTTCGGATTGTCTGGGAAGAAATGCTGAAGCGCTTCGACCGCATTGAGGTGGTCGGCGAGCCAAAGCGGGTCTATTCCAGCTTCGTCCGCGGCATCGAGAACCTGCCGGTGCGGATCCCGGGCTGAAGCTAGATTGTCCTTGGCCACAAGCGCGATCGGCCCTATGTCTTTGCCGGGCGTGGAGGGTTGATGCACCGCGTCTTGCAGTTTGGGCCAGTTGACGGAACATGAACCGAAAAGAACGGCGTGCGGCTGGCAAGCGACGGGACGAGTCCGCCAAGAACGCACCGGCCTTCGCCTCCGCGGGCGTCAGCATCGCCGATCTCGCCGCCGAGGCCAGCCGCTTCTACGGGATGCGCCGCTTCAACGAGGCGCAGGAGATCTGCCGGCAGATTCTCGCGCGCGAGCCTGGCCATGTGCAGAGCCTGAATCTCCTCGGCCTGATGGCGCAGGCATCCGGCGATCATCGGGCTGCTGCGAAGATGTTCACGAAAGCGATTGCTTCCGACGAGGTGAACGACGCCTGCCACTACAATGCGGGGAATTCGCACCAGGCGCTGGGCAATCGCAGCAAGGCGGCCACGCATTTCAGCAAGGCGCTGGCGCTCGGCATGGACGCGAAGGCGGTCGGCTTCATCCTGCAAAGTCCTGTCGTCACCAGCTATGTCGGGCGGATTGCAAGCAAGTGGCCGCTGCCGGTGACAAGCTCCGAATTGTTCGGCAGCGAGGGCGTCGCGCCGCTTGCGCGCGACCTGTTCCTGCGCTCGGCGATGGAAGCGACGACGCTGGCAAGCATGCAGCTCGAGGTGCTGCTCGGATATGCGCGGGCCGAGCTGCTGCGGCTTGGCGGCGAGCAAGGCTCGGATGACGGTGACGTCGACGACGATGTCATTGGCTTTGCGTGCGCGCTCGCCCGGCAGTGCTTCATCAACGAATATGTCTATGCGCAGACCGAGGCGGAAAGCGAAGGTGCCGGCGCGCTACGCGATCGATTGCTGCAGGACCTGGCATCAGGCTCTGCGATCTCGCCGCTCACGCTAACCGTGGTGGCGGCCTATTTTCCGCTTCATACCCTGCCCGCGGCGGACGCGCTGCTGCGCCGGGATTGGCCCGCGACTGTCGCCGGCCTGTTGCGGGTTCAGCTTCGCGAACCCCGCGAGGAGATGGAAGAGCGCAGCACCATTCCAACGCTCACACCGATCAAGAACAGCGTGTCGGTCGACGTGATGCGCCAATACGAGGAAAATCCCTATCCGCGCTGGACCGTCAACCCGCTGACGGCATTCGCCGCCGATCGGGCGCGGGGACGAACCGTCGCGACCGCGGACCAGCAAGCCGAACGGGATATCCTGATCGCGGGTTGCGGCACCGGCTCGCACGCGATCCAGATCGCGCAGGTCTATCCCAATGCCCGCTTGCTCGCCGTCGACATCAGCATGACCAGCCTCGCCTATGCGCGCCGCGAGACGCGGGAGCTCGGCTTGCGCAACATCGAGTATGCGCAGGCGGACATCCTGGAATTGGGCTCGATCGGCCGCAGCTTCGACAGCATCGAGTCGGTCGGCGTGCTGCATCATCTTGCCGAACCCTTGGCCGGCTGGCGCGTGCTGGTCTCGCTGCTGCGGCCGGGCGGCACGATGCGCATCGGGCTCTACAGCGATCTGGCGCGCCGCGTCATCGTCGAGGCCCGCGATCGCATCGCGGCGCGCAATTATCGCGCCACCGCCGACGACATCAGACGCTGCCGGCAGGACATCTTCCGCGAAGCCGACAAATGGAAACCGCTGATCGGCGCCAAGGATTTCTACAGCATGAGCGGCTGCCGCGATCTGCTGTTCAACGTCATGGAACACCGGCTGACGATTCCGGAGATCGCGGCCTTCCTCAGCGAACAAAGCCTGACGTTCGGGGGATTCGAGCCGTTCGACGATCCGGCGGTGCTCGAACAATTCCGCAAGAAGTTTCAAGGAGCGGCCGACGAGACCAATCTCGATCAGTGGCACCGCTTCGAGGTCGATCATCCCGAGACGTTCTGGGACATGTACGTCTTCATGGCGGGCAAGAACGCGCGCTGACGGCAAGCTGCTGGAGCGTGAGGAGATGAGGTCGAATAGCGGCCGCGAATGAACTGCGCTCCCTCTCCCGCTTGCGGGGGAGGGCTGGGGTGGGGGTATCGCCGCGAATCCCACCGTGGAGAGAGCCTCCACCCGCCGCGCTCAGGCGCGCAAGAGCGCTGCCGCGCGCGTCGGCCTCCCCCGCAAGCGCAGGGCTATCGCATTTCGTGGCGGTGCCTCGTGGCTATCCTTCGAGACGCCCGCCTTCGGCGGGCTCCTCAGGATGAGGTCTTGTTTTGCGGCACAATAGTAGACCCTCATGGTGAGGAGCGCCGCTTGCGGCGCGTCTCGAACCACGAGGCCAAGCACTTGCGCGGTCGCCAAGGGGCATATGCGATAACCCTGCCCGCTAGCGGGAGAGGCCAAGCGAGTCTGCGGTTCGGCCGATTCAACCAAGATTTTCGCGCGCTAGCGCGCGTGCTGGCCCTTGCTGGTCGGCAACGGGCAGTTGGTGCAGACCCGGTCGTCGCACATCCGGCAGATCGTGAAGCGATCCATCTCGGAGGTGTCCTGCCTTGCCAGCAGCTCGCGGATCAGCGTTGCAAGCTGCTTCCTCTCCGTCGACGACAGCACATCCAGCAGCGACGTCACGGCCGAAATCCGCGACGCCAACAATTCGTTCCGCGACGCGGCGCCTGACGCCGTCAGGTGCAAGGCGACCTCGCGGCCGTCCTTGCCCGCCCGGCGTTCGACCAGCCGATCCGAAACCAGCCGATCCACCAGGCGGACCGTTCCGGAGTGCGACAGGCCGAGGATCCGCCTCAGCTTGTCGTTGGTCATGCCTTGGCCATAGCCGATGACGATGAGTGCCGCGGGCGTTTCGCCGCCGCGGCCGACGACCTCGCGCGCGCCTTGCTCGATCCGATCCATGACGGCGAGCGACAGCGCGCCCAGCAGATTGGCGATTCCGTTTTCCATGCGGAGAATAATATGTGCGCTGCGCACAAAAAACAACTTGACCAGATATGTGCGCTACGCACATATTTAGCCGGGACAGCAACGACGGCAAGAATGGAGAGCAGCGATGACGACCCGAAGCACCGCACTGGCAACGCCTGACGCATCCGGCAGCGAACCCGCCCTGAAATACGTGCAGGCCAACGGCGTGCGGTTTGCCTATCTCGAACAGGGCAGCGGGCCGCTTGTCCTGTTCATGCACGGCTTTCCCGACAACGCCTGGTCGTACCGAAAGCAGCTGCAGGTGTTCGCGGATGCCGGATATCGCGCGGTCGCACCGTTCCTGCGCGGCTATGCGCCGACCGAGATTCCGGCCGACGGCATTTTCGATCCGATCGCGCTGGGCCAGGATCTCGAAGCATTGATCGCGGCGCTGAGCGACGACGGACGAGCCTACGTCGTCGGCATGGATTGGGGCGGTACGTCAACCTTCCAGGCGCTGGCCACGGCGCCATCGGCGATCAAGGCCGCCGTGGTCATGAACACCGCGCACCCGATCACAATTCCAAGCCTCAGGAGCGATCCCGATGCCGTTCGATCGGTCTTCCATGTCTATTTCTTTACGGTGCCTGGCGCTCACTCGGCGGTCAACATCGAGGGACTTCCCTTCGTCGACTACCTTTGGAAGTTGTGGTCGCCGACCCTGCAGAACGACGAGCATCTCCGCTCGGTCAAGAAGACGCTCAGCTCTCCCGGCACCATGAAGGCGGCGCTGAAATACTACAACGGCCTGGTCGATGCGGGTGTTGCGGGCCGGTTGCCAATCAACGACATGCATACGCCGACGCTGACGATCTATGGCGGCAACGATCCGACAGCGCGGTATTCGATCAAGGAAGAGCCGCTCTTCAAGGGGCCACATCAGCGCATTGTCCTGCCCGATGTCGGCCATTTCCCGCACCTCGAGCGCGAGGCCGAGGTCACAGATCTGATCATGAACTGGTTCACAACGCACGCCACCGACTGAACGGGCGTGCCGCAAGCAGCGGCCGCGTCAGTCAATATCTTTCAAATTTTCTGAGAAGGAGTGCGCGCAATGGACGCCACGACACAGCAGCAATACGCCGAAGCATTTCACCGACTTCACAAGCAGGGCGATCCGCTCGTCCTGTTCAACGCCTGGGACGTCGCCACCGCCAAGGCAATCGCGAAGGCCTCACCGGCGGTGGCGACCAGCAGCGGCGCGGTCGCGGCCGCACTCGGCTACGCCGACGGCGAAAATGCCCCGCTCGACATGGTGGAAGGCCTTGTCTCGCGGATGACCGCTTCGGTCTCGGTTCCGGTGTCGATCGATCTGGAGGCGGGATATGGCGACACTCCGGATGCCGCCGCGCATTCGGCGGCGAGGATCCTGAAGGCCGGCGCGATCGGCATCAATATCGAGGACGGGCTTATCGGCGGAAAGCGGCAGCTCGCCACTCCCGAGCAGCATGCCGCGAAGATCAGGGCGGTGCGGGACGCCGCGCAACAACTCGGCGTTCACCCCTTCATCAATGCGCGAACCGATCCGTTTCTGCTGAAGTTCGGGTCGCCCGAGCAATGCCTGAATGAGGCGGCGAGGCGTGCAAAAGTCTATGCCGATGCCGGCGCTGACGGAATTTTTGTGCCGGGGCTCACCGACCTTACGCTGATCGAGAGGTTCGTCCAGCTGACGCCGCTGCCCGTCAACATCATGGTGACGCAAGGCGTGCCCGAAATCCCGGAACTCGCCCGTGCCGGTGTTCGCAGGGTGAGCCTCGGGCCGTGGCCGATGATGGCGGCAATGCGTGTCATCGGACAGGCGGCAGCCGCGGTCGCCACGAGCAAGCAATACGGCGCCTTTCTACAGCCCAACGGTTGAGCCCGTGAGCGCAGGCGATGCCACGGTCCGGCCGGACCATTCAGTCCGAGCCGGCCGGACGACCGGGTTCATGAACGAATTAGTCACTCGATCACTTCGTCTGCACCGCTGACGACTGAAGCAGAGAACTCGTGGCCAAGCAGTTTGGCGGTCTTCAGGTTGATGACGAACTCGACCTTGGTGACCAGCTGGACCGGAAGATCGGCAGGCTTCTCACCCTTCAGAACCCGGCCGGCGTAGACGCCCGCGCGTCGATGCGACTGCACGAAGTCTCCGCCATAGCTCATCAAGCCTCCGGCCGTCGGGAAATCCCGGGTCTGCGTGATTGCGGGAACACGATACTTCAGTGCGAGATCGGCCAATCGCCGGCTGCGAAATGCAAAATAGGGATCGGAGGTGAAAACAAGCGCGTTTGCCGACTCTCTCGCCACGGAAGAGAATACGGATTCGAACTCCTCCTCCTTGCTTGCCCGCAATATCTGCAGATGGACCCCCAAGGTTTCGGCGGCGGCCTGAAGCCTCTGCAGTTGCGAGCTGGCGGTTGGACTTGTCGGGTTGGTCACGACCCCCAACGTTGTCGCCGCCGGCAGGAGTTCGTGCATCAACTCGAGCCGCTTCGGCGACACGTCGACGCTCAGGCTCGAGACTCCCGTGATGTTGCCTCCCGGCCGCGACAGGCTGTCCACCACACCCAGCTGAACGGGGTCGCCGCCCATCTCGAAGACGATTGTCTTGGTGACGCCGGCAGCCTTGGCGGCAAGCGCGACGGGCGCGCCGCCGGGCGCAACCACCACATCGACGTTGCGCGCGATCAATTCGCCGGCCAGCGCAGGTAACTGGGCATATTGCCCATTGGCCCAGCGATATTCGATCGCGACATCGCGGCCCTCGACAAAGCCGGCTTCACGAAGTCCCTGGTGGAAAGCCTTCAGCCGGCTGCCGAACAACTCCGGCGATTCCGGACAAAGATAGCCGATCACAGGCATCGACGGCTTCTGCGCGTGCGAGGATGTGGTCCAAGCCGCGGCGGCGGCCATCAACAACAGGACCTCACGCCGGCTGCCGCGTCCGTGGGATGTTGCTGCACCAGAGTGAGCGCAACTCATGCTCTATCGACCCGCTGGCGTTCGCCGTCGGCGGAAGTATATCCCACGATCCGAAACCAGTCGCCAATGGACTGCACCGAACCGCGCCTCGCGGCATCGGCCAACGCACATCAAAAAGATATTCCGAACACCGGAATGGCGTCATCGAAGCCCTTGATTTGTCGACTCCCGATATCCTCCAGCGAGCGCTTGCCTCTGACGCTTGCGGCGGTCCTTGCGTCCATCAGGATTTCCCGATCTGCGGCAGATGCGCACAGGCGGGCGGCGAGATTCACGACACTGCCGATGGCCGTGTAATCGAGCCGGTCATCGTAGCCGATCCGTCCGACCGTCGCCGATCCACTGGCAAGCCCTATTCCAAAGCCAACCTGGTAGCCTCGCGACCGCCAGCCGCCGATCAAGCCTTGCACGCGCTTCTGCATTTCGCTCGCAAGGTCGACGGCTCTCAGCGCCGGCTCCTCGACCGGCACGGGTGCGTTCACCAGCACCATCAGCCCGTCTCCCGAGAAGCTGATGAGCGTTGCTTCGAACCGCGCAATGACCCTGCCCAGAACCTCATAATATTCGGATAGCACGCTCATGACTTCCTCGGGAGTGACGCCCGCGGAAAACGCGGTGAACCCGCGCAAGTCACAGAACACGACGACGACGTCGGTGCGGCGGCCATCCAGCACGCTGTCATCGCCGGCACGATCGACGAGATCGGCGACCTGAGGCGCGAGAAACCGCTTGAGCTTCGCGATCCGCTCCTGGTGCTGCTGCGCCAGCGCCAGCTCGCCGGCCATCCTGTTGAAGCTGTTTGCCAGACGCTGAAATTCGTCACCGGTCTGGATCGCAATGCGGTGCTCGAACGATCCGGCGCCGATCCGCTCCGTCCCCTCCTCAAGCAGCCTGATCGGCTCGGTCATCCGGTGCGCGAATGCATAGGCGAGCAGCCCTGCAAATACGGTGCTGCCCGCGAGAAGTACCGTAGTCCGTCGCAACGCGGCATAGATCGGGGCGTAAGCCTCGGAGAGCGGCTGCGCCACCACGACGGTCCAATCGGGACCCGCCACAGGAGCCGCGCGGGCAGCAACCCGACGTCCCTGTCCGTCCCGACCCGTTGCAAAGCCCGCTCCCGGGCCGATCGCGTCGCGTATGGTGCGAAACGGCTGAGAGGTTGTTTCTTCCAGCCCGCGGAGCACAAGGCTGATGTCGGGATGGGCAATGAGACGGCCCGGCCGGTCCAGCACGAAGGCGAGGCCGGTCTCTCCCACCTTGATCGCCGATACGACATCCCAGATCAGCTTGAGATTGACTTCGGCGATGACTGCGCCGACCGCGGACCGATTACCCACGAGCGCAATGGTCAAATACGGTTCCGAGCCTCTGTTGTAGCTGACATCGCTGAACCAAACCTGGCGCGCGTGGGCGCCGACCAGCGCAGGTTCAGCCGATCGGTCGGTACGACTTTCGATTCGATTGAGGCCGACCCGCGAGACGTAAAGACGCTCCAGCCCATTGTTGTCGATCAGTGTCAGGCTGACGACGGCTGGCGCTTGACGAAACAGACGCAACGCATCGGTTCGGCGCCCCTCATCGGCCTCGTCGGTCCAGGGAAGCTGGACCAGCCAGCCAAGCTGGCTTGCGATGTCGGAGATGAAGTTATGAATTTCAGCGGCCGCGGACGTCGCCTGAACACCAAGCAACTGGTCCAGCCTTGCGCGCTGATCGCGGTAACCGAACCAGGCTTCGATCGACCCGTTGATCACGAGCGGAAGCGCGACGGCCAGGAACAGTCCGAGAAAATACTTTGGGAAGAGGCCGCGAAACCGATCTCGGACAATCATGCCCTGATCCCTGAAAATGCGACGGATATATCGATATGCGAAATGAAGCCTTGAAAATGAAGCCCCGGCGCTGCCGCCAACCGGCATCTTCTAGCATAATGAGCCGTTTTAGGCCGTAATGGGGCTGTTGTTCGACCCGGCCAAAGGACGCAGTCGGATCCGGCCGCCATTGCGCTTGCGTCGGCCCTGCAAAACCTTGGCCCTATAGAATTCCGGCATAGCTGGGCGAGCCAGATGCGAAGAGAATTAAGTCCCCGCCTGCCCTAAGCCTATCGGTGTGAGGACGCGCCAATGCGCGTCCCTTGTATTGACGCGTTTTTCTTCGCGAACCGGTACCCGGTTCGTTCGAAAACGCTACCGCCGAGGCCATGATGGACCAGATTGCCCTTCACCAGGACAGCGCGACCAGCCGGGACTGGCCGGTTGCGATCTACCGCACGCTGAAGAGCTTCGGCGTGGCGCAGGTGTCCTACGTCCCCGATGCGGGACATTCCAAGCTGATCAAGCTGTCGCACGCGGATGCCGACATCAAGACCACGGTGCTGACGACCGAGGAAGAAGGCGTGGCGATGGCGGCCGGCGCCTGGCTCGGCGGCGATCGCGCGGTGCTGTTGATGCAATCGAGCGGCGTCGGCAATTGCGTCAACATGCTGTCGCTGATGGCGAGCTGCCGCTTCCCGCTGCTGACGCTGGTGACGATGCGCGGCGAATGGGCCGAGTTCAATCCCTGGCAGATTCCGATGGGCCGGGCGACGCCGCAGGCGTTCGAAATCATGGGCACCACCGTGCTGCGGCTGGAGAACCCTGACGATGCCGAGGAGGTGATCTCGGCGGCCGCCTCGCTCGCCTATGACGGCGACCAGCAGGTCGCGGTCTTGATCTCGCAGCGGATGATCGGCCGCAAGAAGTGGACCAAGGAGACGCACTGATGTCAGCATCAACAGGCACTCTCGATCGCCGCGCCGCCGTGAAGGCGCTGCTCACTGAGCGCGGCGAGCTGCTCGTGATCTCCGGGCTCGGCTCCTCCTCTTACGATTTGTTCGACGCCGGCGAGCATCCCGGTAATTTCTATCTGTGGGGCGCGATGGGCGGCGCGGCGATGGTTGGGCTCGGCCTCGCGCTGGCGCAGCCGAAGCGCCCGGTGCTCGTGATCACCGGCGACGGCGAGCAGTTGATGGGGATCGGCAGCCTGCTGACCATCGCGACCAAGCAGCCCGTCAATCTCTCGATCGCGGTGCTCGACAACGGCCATTTCGGCGAGACCGGCATGCAGCCGAGCCACTCCGGCCTTGGCGCCAAACTCGAGGTGATCGCTGATGGCGCGGGCATCGGCAATGTCTGTGAGATCGCCGACATGGCCGGCATCGAGAAATTCCGCAACAGTCTTCGTGATCTCGGCGGCGGCCCGCGGCTGGCGCGCATTCGCATCGCCGCCGGCGAGGTCGAGCGCGCGCTGCCGCCGCGCGACGGCACCTACCTGAAGAACCGCTTCCGCGGCCACCTCGGCTTCAAGGTGAGCTGATGCGAAGCCGCGCTCAGGCGAGCTGGATGTCCCAGAGCCCCTCGGCGCGCAGCGCGGCGACCTCGTCGCGCAACAGCTTCGCGATCAGCGTCATCGCGTTGGAGCCGGCATGCTCGACCGGCGAGGCCAGGGTCAGCTCGCGCCGCGGCGCCGGCCGCGCGATGGCGGCGGTCTCGAGCCGGCCCTCCGCCACCTCGGCGCGCACCGAGGACGGCGGCAGCAAGGTATATCCGAGCCCCTCCTCGACCAGGCTGGTCAGCACACGAAACGAATCCGCCTCGAGCTTGACGTCGAGATCGATCTTCTTTTTGGCCGCGGCATGTTCGAGCAGCGCACGGAGGCCGTGCGAGTGACTCGGCAGCACCAGGCGCTGGCGCATCAGCCAGCCGAAGTCGACCTGCTTCTTCGGCTTCAGCCCGCTGCCGCGCGGGCCGACCGCGACGATACTGTCGCGGCCGAGGCTCTGCACCGCCAGATGCAGATCGACCGACGGCCCGTAGATCACGGCAAGGTCCATCTCGCCGCGATGCAGCCACTCGATCAGATGGCCGCTGTAGCTCTCGACGATGCAGAGCGAGATGCCGGGATAGCGCTCCACCGTGCGCCGCGCCAGCCGCGCCGACAGCACGCAGCTCACCGTCGGCACCAGCCCGAGCACGACGCGCCCGGACGGCGCGCCGCCGGCGGACTGGATGTCGTCGCGGATCTGGTCGATCTGCCGCACGATACCGCTGGTGCGCGCCAGCAGCAGCCGGCCGGCATCGGTCAGCACCATGCCGCGGCCGTTGCGCGTGAACAATTCGGTGCGCAGCTCGTGTTCCAGCAGCTTGATCTGCCGGCTCAGCGCCGGCTGCGCGACCCGCAAGGTATCGGATGCCTTGCTCAGGCTCCCGAGTTCCGCGACGCACGCAAAGGTCCTAAGCTGGCGGAAATCCATACTTGCCAATCCTGGAAGGCAGGTTCATACGCTATAACAAAACAGCATAGGGAGTTTACCGGGGCCCCACAACAGCGGGCGTTTTCTTCGCGCGAACCGATTTCCGCTTCGCTCGAACACGCTCTGGCGCAACCTCTCGGCAAGACGAAACAATGACCGCACACGATCAACACATCGACGACCATTCCGACATCCGCGACGCGGTAGCAAAACTCTGCGCGCAGTTTCCCGGCGAATACTGGCGCAAGCTCGATCGCCAGATGGCCTATCCGAAGGAGTTCGTCGATGCGTTGACGGAGGCCGGCTATCTCTCAGTCCTGATCCCCGAGGAATATGGCGGCGCCGGCCTGAAGCTGTCGGCCGCGGCGGCGATCCTGGAAGAGATCCAGCGCGCCGGCTGCAATGGCGGCGGTTGCCACGCCCAGATGTACACGATGGGCACCGTGCTGCGGCACGGCAATGACGCGCAGAAGGCCAAGTATCTGCCGAAGGTCGCGACCGGCGAATTGCGGTTGCAGGCGTTCGGTGTCACCGAGCCGACCAGCGGCACCGATACGTCCTCGCTGAAGACCTTCGCGCGCCGCGAGGGCGACCACTACGTCGTCAACGGCCAGAAAATCTGGACCAGCCGCGCCGAATATTCCGACCTGATGATCCTGCTGGCGCGCACTACGCCAAAGGAGCAGTCGAAGAAGCGCACCGACGGTCTCTCGGTGTTCATCGTCGACATGCGCGAGGTGAAGGGCAAGGGGCTGGAGATCCGCCCGATCCGCACCATGATGAACCACGCCACGACCGAGGTGTTCTTCACCGACATGAAGGTGCCGGCGGAGAATCTGATCGGCGATGAAGGCAAGGGCTTTCGCTACATCCTCTCCGGCATGAATGCCGAGCGCATCCTGATCGCGGCCGAGTGCGTCGGCGATGCCAAGTGGTTCATCGCCAAGGCGACCAATTACGCCAAGGAGCGCAGCGTGTTCGGCCGGCCGATCGGCCAGAATCAAGGCATCCAGTTCCCGATCGCAAAGGCCTACGCCTCGATGCGCGCGGCGGAATTGATGGTGAAGGAAGCCACCCGCAAATATGAGGCCGGTCTCGACTGCGGCGCCGAGGCCAACATGGCCAAGATGCTGGCGGCCGATGCCTCCTGGGAAGCCGCCAATGCCTGCGTGCAGACCCATGGCGGCTTCGGCTTCGCCGAGGAGTACGACGTCGAGCGCAAGTTCCGCGAGACCCGGCTCTACCAGGTGGCGCCGATCTCGACCAATCTGATCCTGTCCTACGTCGCCGAGCACGTGCTCGGCATGCCCCGCTCCTACTGAGTTGTCAGAACATGCTGCCGCTTGAGGGATTGACCGTCATCGCCGTCGAACAGGCGGTTGCCGCGCCGTTCTGCTCGTCACGCCTCGCCGACGCCGGCGCCCATGTCATCAAGATCGAGCGGCCCGAGGGCGATTTCGCCCGCGGCTACGACGCCGCGGCGAAGGGCCAGAGCAGCTATTTCGTCTGGCTCAACCGCGGCAAGGATTCCGCCGTGGTCGATCTCGCCACCAAGGAAGGTCGCGCGCAGCTCGAGGCGCTGATCGCGGGCGCCGACGTGCTGCTGCAGAACCTCAAGCCGGGCTCGATGGACAAGCTCGGCTTCTCACGCGAGCGGCTGCGCAAGGACTATCCGAAGCTGATCATGTGCACGATCACCGGCTATGGCGACACCGGGCCCTATGCCGACCGCAAGGCCTATGATCTGTTGATCCAGGCCGAAAGCGGTCTCGCTTCGATCACCGGCGGCCCCGAGGGCGCCTCGCGCGTCGGCATGTCGATCGTCGACGTCGCGACCGGCGCCACCGCGCATGCCGCGATCCTCGAGGCGCTGATCGGCCGCGGCCGCACCGGAGACGGTGCCGACATCCGGATCTCGATGTTCGACGTGATGGCCGACTGGCTCACCGTGCCGCTGCTCAATGCCGAGGACGGCAAGTCGCCGAAGCGGATCGGCCTCGCCCATCCCTCGATCGCGCCCTATGGCGTGTTCCGCTCGAAGGACGGCAAGGAGATCCTGATCTCGATCCAGAGCGAGCGCGAGTGGAAGACACTCTGCGCCAAGGTGCTGGGCCAGCCCAGCCTGCCCGACGATCCGCGCTTCGCCAACATGGTCGAGCGCGTGCGCAACCGCGCGCTGACCGACCAGATCGTCAGCGACAGCTTCGGCAAGCTCACGCGCGAGGAGTTGCTGGCGAAGCTTGCCGAGGCCGACATTGCCTTTGCCGAGGTCAACAGCATGGACGACCTCGCGAAACATCCGCATCTGCGCCGCGTCGAGGTCGACACGCCGAACGGCAAGGTCAACTATCCGGCGCCGGCCGCGATCGTGGTCGGCGAGAACAGGCACTACGGCAAGGTGCCCGCGATCGGCGAGCGCACCAAACGTTAGGCTGCAATGAGATCAGGCGCGATCGCAATCAAGAACGAGCTGCGCCCCTCTCCCGCTTGCGGGGGAGGGTTGAGGTGGGGGCTCCCTCCACGAATCCCGCCGTGGAGAGAGCCCCCACCCGGCGCTACGCGCCGACCTCCCCCGCAAGCGGGAGAGGTGTACCGAGCTTGTCGTCCGATCGACGCCATCACGCTCAGATGTCTCTCACCGAGGACAATATCTCATGACCGACAAACTCGACCTCGATCATCTCCGCCAGTGGATCGGCCGCAGCACGGAGGCCTCCGACGTCGTCACCAAATATCTCGTGATGGGACTGCGCGCGACGCTGTTCCAGGAGATCGGCGAGCCGAAGGCCGGCGACGCCGCGCCGTGGACCACGCATTGGTGCCTGGCGCAGCCGGTGTTTCCGATGTCGCAGCTTGGCCCCGACGGCCACCCGACCCGCGGCGGCTTCCTGCCGCCGGTGCCGCTGCCGCGGCGGATGTGGGCCGGCGGCGAGCTCGAATTCTTCGACAGCTTGCGCATTGGCGATGAGGCCAAACGCACCTCGAAGATCGCCGACGTCACGGTCAAATCGGGCTCGACCGGCACGCTGTGCTTCGTCTCGGTCAATCACGAGGTGACGACGTCGCGCGGACTTGCGGTGCGCGAGCGGCAGGACATCGTCTATCGCGAGATGACGAGCACGCAAGGCACAGCGCCTGCCAAGGCGCCGCCGCCTCCGCCGGTCGCGCAGCATCGCGAGAGCCACGTCTCCGACCCGGTGCTGCTGTTTCGGTACTCCGCGCTGACCTTCAACGGCCATCGCATCCATTACGACCGCGACTATGTCACCAAGATCGAGGGCTATCCGGGCCTGATCTTCCACGGCCCGCTGCAGGCTTCCTTCATCGTCGAGTTCGCCGCCAAGCTGCGCGGCGGCAAGCCGCCGAAGAAGCTCGCCTATCGCGGCGTGCAGCCGCTGTTCGAGGGCAGCGAGTTCTCGATCAATGCCAGCGACAAGGACGGCGGCATGGAGCTGTGGACCGCGAATGCCGAGGGCCAGCCGACCATGAAGGGCACGGCGACCTGGTAACGCGCGAGCGCGACGCGTGTCATGATGCGAGGGAATAAAGAGGCGCTTTCATCAGCGCCTCGTATTCCTTATTGTGATCGCGTTCATCCCTGGATCGCAGATCATGAGTCGCTTCTGGAGTTCGGTCGTCCACAATCTGTCGCCCTACGTGCCCGGCGAGCAGCCGAAGATCGACGGCCTTATCAAGCTCAATACCAACGAAAATCCCTACCCGCCGTCGCCACGCGCGGTGGCGGCGATCACTGCGACCACGGATCGCCTGCGGCTCTATCCGGATCCGCGCGCAACCGCCCTGCGCGAGGCAATCGCGAAGCGCTACGGCGTCACGGCGGACGAGGTGTTCGTCGGCAACGGCTCGGACGAGGTGCTGGCCCACGCTTTCCCGGCGCTGCTGAAACACGATGCGCCGCTGCTTTTTCCCGACATTACCTACAGCTTCTACCCGGTCTACTGCCGCCTCTATAGCGTGAGCTACGAGACCGTGCCGCTCGACGCCTCGATGCGCGTGCAGCTTGCCGACTACCGGCGGCCCGGCAGCGCCATCCTGCTGTGCAACCCCAACGCACCGACCGGCACCGCGCTGCCGCGCGCCGCGATCGAGGCGCTGCTCGCCGAGCATCCCGACCGGCTGGTGGTGGTCGACGAGGCCTATGTCGACTTCGGCGCCGAGAGCGCCGTGCCGCTGGTCGCGCGCCACGACAATCTGCTGGTCATCCAGACGCTCTCCAAATCGCGCGCGCTGGCGGGCCTGCGGGTCGGCTTCGCGATCGGCCAGCGCCCGCTGATCGAGGCGCTGGAACGTGTCAAGGACAGCTTCAACTCCTATCCGCTCGACTGCTTCGCGATCGCGGGCGCGGTCGCCTCCATCGAGGACGAGGCGTGGTTCGAGGAGACGCGGCAACGCATCATCCGGAGCAGAGAGGCGCTGGTGCGCGGCCTCATTGAGCTGGGCTTCGAGGTGCTGCCGTCGCAGGCGAATTTCGTGTTCGCCCGCCATCCCAGCCATCGCGGCGCCGACCTCGCCGCGAAGCTGCGCGCACGCGGCGTTTTGGTGCGGCATTTCCAGAAGCCGCGGATCGAGGACTTTTTGCGCATCACGGTCGGCACCGACGATGAGTGCGGCCGCCTGCTCGGCCTGCTGCGCGGCATGGTCTGATAGCCGTTCACCGACGACGCAACTTGCGATCGACGGCGCCAACCTGCATAGTGACCGCGCGACAGGATGGCACGGTTCTCCGGGAAGGAGCGGTCATGCGATTTGCGATCGGCGATGCGACCGTCGACGTCATCGTCGACGTCATCGTCGACGACGACGATTTCGGCCTTCCGCTCGCCGAATTCCTGCCCGGATACGATCGCGGCGTGATCGAAGTACATCGCGCCACGCTGGAGCCGGTGTTTATCGACCTCGCCCGGGGCCTCGCGAAACACGCGATCCAGAGTTTTGTGGTGCGAACCGGCGGCCGGACGCTGTTGATCGACGCCTGCATCGGCGAGCACAAGGACATCCCCGAGATTCCCGCATGGCATCGGCGGCGCGGCAGCGGCTTCCTCGATCGGTTGCGTGCGTGCGGCGTCGATCCGGCCGGCATCGACGTCGTATTCTGCACCCATCTGCATGTCGATCACGTCGGCTGGAATACGCGCCAGCACAACGGCCGCTGGCAGCCGACCTTTCCCAACGCGCGCTATCTGTTCGGCCGCCGCGAGTTGGCCGACTGGATGACGCAGCATGATGCCGGGCGTGCTCCGCCGATCCACGCCCGCGCTCTGGAGCAGAGCGTCATACCGATCGTCGAGGCGGGCCGTGTCGATCTGGTCGACGACGGCCATCAGTTGGGACCGGGCCTGCGGCTGGTCCCGCTGCCGGGCCACACCAGCGGCCAGATGGGGCTGATGGTAGACTACGCACAACATCGCGCGATCTTTTGCGGCGATGCCGTGCACAACCCGGTGCAGATCTTCCAGCCCGGTCTGTCGACATCATCCTGTGCCGACCCGCAGCTCGCGGGCGAGACGCGCGCGAAGATCCTGGCAGAAGCCGCCGACAGCGGCCGTCTCGTCATACCCGCCCACTTCCGCGGCCCGCGCTGTGCCCATATTCGTCGAGACGGCGGTGGCTATGCGCCGGTGTTCGATGCCCGGCATTGGTAAGATGCAACACCCGGCGCCGCGGCTCACCAAGTGAAAGCCGGGCGTATCATCCAGTCCATTGGAACCGAAACCCGGCTTGCGCGTTCCCCGCCCTGACGGAGGACGCCATGCTTAGAGATGAACAGGTCGCGGTTCTCTGCGACATCGCCCAATCCATTGCCTTTGCCGACGACGTGCAAGGCGAGGTCGACCGGCTCATCAGGGAAGGATACGTCGCCAAGGACGGCGACCTCTACGAGCTGACGCCGAAGGCCGAGAAGGTTTTGTCCGAGCGCGGCGCCAGCCTCAAGGCGTGACGCCGCTCGCGGCAACTCCCTACGCGGCAGGCGTGCACCGCGTCGCTGATATCTTGATGCCGAGGCCTGCGCTCTCGTCGCGGAACTGCGCGATCGATCGCACATTGCGGTGCGCCTCGAACGCAGCGTCGTCCTTATAGACCTCGTAGATCAAGAGCTTTGCGGCGTTCTCGCGCGGCACCAGGATCTCGAAATTCAGCGTGCCCGGTTCATCCCTGAGCGATCGGGCGCCATGCGCCGAGAGCAGCGACAGCGCCTGATCGCGCTTCTTTGAATGTTCAGATCAGCTGCGGAGCGTCCGAAATGCGTCCCGAATCTCTCTGCTGAAGATATCGGGCTGCTCCCATGCGGCGAAGTGGCCGCCGGCTTCAGCCTGATGGAAGTAGATCAGCTTGTGATAGGCCTTTTCCGCCCAGCTCCGCGGCGCCACAAAGCTCTCGCCGGGAAACGCGGTCACGGCGGCTGGGATCGTGACATTGGCGGGCAGATAGAGGTTGGTCTTGTTCTCCCAGTATAGGCGGCCCGAAGAGATCGCCGTGTTGGTCAGCCAGTAGAGCGTGATGTTGTCGAGCACGTCGTCGCGGGTCAGTGCGCCGGCGGAATGCCCGTTGACCTCGCGCCCGAGCACGGCTGATTGCATCGCGGAGGCCGGCTGGGCATAGCCGTCGCCGTGATCGAGCAGCCAGGCGGCGAGGCCGGCCGGCGAATCTGCAAAAGCCGCAAGCGTCTGCGGGCGCGTGCCCATGATCTGCGCGTAGGCCCGCCGTTTCGCGAATTGAAGCTTGATCTGCTCGAAGGCGTGCTGCTCCTCCGCCGACATATTGTCCGGCGCAGGGCCGCCGGTGGTGACTGCCTTGAGGACCTCGGGCGGAACGACACCGGGCAGATTGACGTGGATGCCGAGCAGTTCCGGCGCACCCAGCTTGGCCATTTCATTGGAGACCGGCGACCCCCAGTCGCCGCCCTGCGCCACGAACTTGCTGTAACCGAGCCGTTTCATCAACTGGACCCAGGCCCGCGCGATGCGCTGGGGATCCCAGCCGACCGTGGTCGGCTTGCCGGAGAAGCCGTAGCCCGGCATTGACGGGATCACGAGATGAAAGGCGTCCGACGCGCTGCCGCCATGCGCGGTGGGATTGGTCAGGGGGTCGATGATCTTCATCTGCTCGATCACCGAGCCAGGCCAGCCGTGCGTGACGATCAAGGGCAGTGCATTGTCGTGTTTCGAGCGGACGTGAATAAAGTGGATGTCCACCCCGTCGATTTCGGTGATGAATTGCGGCAGGGCATTGAGCCGCGCCTCCACCTTCCGCCAGTCATAGTCGGTTTGCCAGTAGCGGACGAGATCGCGCAGCATCGCCTGCGGGACACCTTGGGAGTCGTCATTGACGATTTCCTTGTCGGACCATCGGGTTGCCGCAAGACGCTTGCGAAGGTCGACAAGATCCTCTTCGGGGATGTTGATGTGGAACGGGCGGATCGCATCACTCTCGGCCGCCACGGCCGGATGCATGGGGAACAGGCCTGCTGCACCAGCGGCGGCAAGGCCCAACGCCGCGCCGGTGAGCAGCCTGCGTCGGTCCTGGTCGATGGCGTCCTGCTCCGATTGGTTTGTTGCGATTGCAACTGATGTGTTCGATGGCGTTGTCATTGGACGTTCCCCTGGGATGAGAGGCTGTCGGCAGAGCCGCGATCGCCCCGGCGGTGGTCAGGATGGAATTGCGTCAATGAAGCTCCTCGTCACTCCGGCAGCGGCTTGCCGGCCTGCTCGTGCACGATGTAGTCGGCGTACCAGTCCGGCCAGTTCGCATCGTGGCCGCCGGTTCGCTTCTCGTGCTCGCCATGCGCGGCTGCCGCGCGCCGGAGCGCCGCGGCAAGATCAGCGGATGAAGCGAAAGTCGTGCTGTTTCCGTCGACGCGACCGGGCAGGCGCTGTGTCACCTGCTGCAGCAGCCAGACATTGCCGTCGGGATCGTTGAAGGTGGCGAGCGAACCGTAGCTCGGCCGCTCCGGATCGGATCCCTTGACGCGGCCCGCCGCCCCGCGATGAAACACCTCGCTGACATCGACGCCACGCGCGATCAGCTCGGCACGCGCCGCCTCGATGTCGTTCACGATCAGGAAGCGCGGCAGCGCGGATCCCTTGTCGAGATGGATCGAGGTCGGCGAGCCCGGCGGCGTCAGCTGCAGCGCCCGGGATCCGTCCGCCCTGACGAAATCGGCGTCGAGCCGCCAGCCGAGATCTTCATAGAAGCGCTTGGCCCGGTCGACATCGGACACGGGAAGCACCACGACCTCGAGCTTCATGTCGATACCCGGTTTCCTGCTTTCGGTACTCATGGCGCGCTCCTTGAAATGTGAGGGACCGGGCCGGAAACGCCCGTTGCACCCACGTTGACGATAGCCCATATTGCTATGAAAATCATAGTAACAATGCAGATGAAGAAAACGTGATGGCAAGGCCAAAGGGCAATCCTGCTGACCAAACCCTGTGTCCGGTGGCGCGCGCGGAGACCGTGGTGGGCGATCGCTGGACCGTGCTGGTGCTGCGCGAGCTGTTCGCGCGCAACCATCGCTTCGAAGAGATTCAGGCCTATACCGGCGCGACCCCGCAGATGCTCACCGCGCGGCTGAAGAAGCTGGAGGCGGGCGGACTGGTGACGCGGCGCGTTTACAACAAGCGTCCGTTGCGCCACGAATATCATTTGACGGAGAAGGGCGCGGCGTTCTTCCCCGTCATGTTCGCGCTGCGCGCCTGGGGCGAGACCTGGTGCAAATCACCCAAGGACGGTCTTTCCATGAACTATACGCACCTCAGCTGCGGCAAGCCGGCGGGGCTCGGTCCGCTCTGTCAGTCCTGCGGCAAGCCGCTGCATTGGGCGGACATGGTGGCGGAGCGAACGCCCAAATATCAGAGAGAGCGCGATGCGCGCTGGGAGGCCTTCAAGGCGGCCCGCTGAACGAAACGACCGCGCCGGCGCAAGCGGACAATGCCCGTTCGCGCTGTCGCACATCCCGATCAACGCGGGGCGGAGCCTCGCACAACACAGGAGACCACCATGCCATTCGTTCGCATCGACCTGAAGCGCGGCAAGTCCGCCGAATATCGCAAGACGCTGGGCGAGATCGTCTACAAGGCGATGCGCGAGGTGATCAACGTCCCCGAGAACGACAAGTTTCAGGTCATCACCGAGCACGACCGTGGCGATCTGAACTACGCCGACAACTATCTCGGCAATACCTACAGCGACGATCTCGTCTTCATCCAGATCACCATGAATGCCGGGCGCACCATCGAGATGAAGAAGGCGTTCTACAAGCGGATCGTGGACGACTATCAGAGCCAGCTGCAGGGCCGGCCGGACGACGTTGTCATCAACCTCGTTGAGGTCGCCAAGGAGAACTGGTCGTTCGGCCACGGCATCGCGCAATACGCGAGCTGAACGCAGAACAGGAATGCGCCGGACGGACGGCCGTCTGCCTGCCGGCTTGCCTTCCGCCGCTTGCGGACGGCTTTGCCAGCACGCATAGTCCCGCCCGTGCACGAACAACAACAAGCAGGGAGGCAACCATGAGGACGATCGCAGCCGCGCTGTGCGCGCTCACGCTGATCGCAACCGATGCGCAGGCACAGACGCTCAAGGACTTCATGGCCGTTGTCATGAAGAAATGGACCGCGCCGTTCGAACCGTTCCAGCTCATCGACAATATCTACTATGTGGGCACCGACGGGATCGCGGTCTACGTCGTCAAGACGTCGCAGGGGTTGATCCTGATGGACACGGCGATGCAACAGTCGACCGGCATGATCAAGGACAACATCGCCAAGCTCGGCTTCAGGGAAGGCGACATCAAGATCATCCTCAACACCCACGCCCATCTCGATCACACCGGCGGCTTTGCCGAGATCAAGAAGGAGACCGGCGCGCAACTGATCGCCGGCGAGCGTGACAAGCCGCTGCTCGAGGGCGGTTACTATCCGGGCGACGAGAACAACGCCGATCTCGCCTTTACGCCTGTGAAGGTCGACCGCACCGTCAAGGAAGGCGACAAGGTGACGCTCGGCGACGTCACGCTCACGGCGCACACCACCCCCGGCCATTCGCCCGGCTGCACCAGCTGGGAGATGACGGTGAAGGACGGAAATCAGCAACGCAACGTGCTGTTCTTCTGCAGCGGAACGGTGGCGCTGAACCGGCTGGTCGGCCGTCCGACCTATCCCGGCATCGTCGACGACTACCGCTCGACCCTCGCCAGGGTCAAGGCGATGAAGGTCGACGTATTGCTCGGGCCGCATCCGGAGGTCTACGACATGCAGGCCAAGCGGGCGCAGATGAAGGACGGCGCGCCGAATCCGTTCGTCAAGCCGGGCGAGAATGCCACCTATGTGGCCGGGCTGGAGCAGGATTTCGACAAGCAGCTCGCCAAGCAGACCGCGGCGTTGCAAAAGTCGAACTAGGTATCCCAGCGAAAGGTCATACCGTCATCCTGAGGAGCCGCGAAGCGGCGTCTCGAAGGATCGACGGCCCGGTTTGTGGCCACGCATCCTTCGAGGCTCGCTCCGCTCGCACCTCAGGATGACGTGGAACAGCCGCCAATACGATTTTCAGCCGTTGCTGCGGCCACATCGTCAGGCGATCCACCGACCGGTGGATTGCTTTTCCCACGTACCTGCGAGCACGAATTCGTGGATTGAAGCCCGCGGCTCTTCTGTATATGGCAAAGCCCTGGTTAACCACTTTCCCGACGAGGACCTGTTGAGACTGCTTCTTCTGGTGTCGCTGCTCGTGCTCTCCGTTCCCGCCTGCGCACAGGACCAGCGCTTTCTCGACAGCCTGCGTCACGTCGAGCCGGCAACAAGGCTAGAGCAAGTCTGCGACTATGCCGTCATGTCCGACATCAACCGCGACACCGGGCGACAGGCCGACAGGGCAAAGTCCGACGTGATCTCCAGCCCGTCGCACCATGGCGATACGGTGATCGCAAAAGGCGGCGCGTTCCGGAGCAAAGGCCAGTGGTTCTCGTTGAGCTATACCTGCAAGGGCACTCCCGACCACCTGCATGTAACCAGCCTGCAATACAAAGTCGGTGAGGCTATTCCGACGTCGAAATGGGCGTCGCTGGGCCTTTGGCGCTAGTCTCAGCGAGCGGAACGTTTCAACAGGCGCGGCCTTCATCTCCGCTTCCGGTGCAGCAGGCGGATCGCATGCAGCCATCTCACCGCAGCGCAGCCACGAGCAGGCGCGAAGGCGGCGGATATCAATTCTTTGGCTCGTTCTTGGTCAACTGTCCGGTGTGCGGGTCGATGTGCAACTCGTACGTCTTGCCATCCTTCACTGCATCGCCTTCCCAATGGCCGTCGTCAGCCTCCAGATCCGTGATATTCGTGTAGCCCAGACTATGAAGCCGATCGACAATCTGTTGCTTGGTGAGCCAGTCCGCGCCCGGAACGTCAGCGAGCGCTGAAGTGGACAGAACGGCAAAGAACAAAACGAGTATCGTCTTCATGCGTGCCTCCTTCGCTTGACCATCGCTTATCCGCGGCCGGAACTCGTGCCACACCTCAACGCCGACCGGCTGGCGGGGTTGCAGGGCACAGGTCAAAAGCGGAATATTCCGACGCAGGCTCAAGGCACTCGGTACGCCTCACCTTGGAGCACGACGTCGGCTGGCGCTCGATTGGACAGCGTCCGAACCGTATCCTAGAACGATCAGACGATCCAAGACGCGCTCGTTGGACGTCAAGGCCGATCTCCGTTGCCTGTAACGAGCGTATCGCCAACTCCCGGGGTTCAATGATGTCGTCCCGCAAACCCGCCGCCAGCAAAGGCAAGACCGTCACCGTCAAGGACGCCACATTCGGCCTGCTCCGCGCATGGGGCATCAACAAGGTGTTCGGCAATCCCGGCTCGACCGAGCTGCCGTTCCTGAGCGACTGGCCCGACGACATCGACTACGTGCTCGGCCTGCAGGAGGCATCCGTCGTCGGCATGGCCGACGGCTATGCGCTGGCGACGCGCAATGCCGGTTTCGTCAATCTGCATTCGGCGGCCGGCGTCGGCAACGCGCTCGGCAACATCTACAACGCCTATCGCAACCAGACCCCGCTGGTGATCACCGCGGGCCAGCAGGCGCGCTCGATCATGCCGCTGCAGGCCTTCCTCTATGCCGAGCGGGCCTCCGAATTCCCCAGGCCTTACGTGAAATTCGCGGTCGAGCCGGCGCGCGCCGAAGACGTGCCTGCCGCGATCGCGCGCGCCTATTATGTCGCGATGCAGCCGCCCTGCGGGCCGACCTTCGTCTCGGTGCCGATCGACGACTGGGCGCATGCGACGCAGCCGCTCGACGCGCGCCAGGTCAGCCGCGACATCGGCCCCGATCTGTCGGCGATGCAGGCGCTGGTGGCCGCGCTCGGCGAGGCCAAGCGCCCTGCCCTCGTCGTCGGCCCGGCGGTCGATCGTGCCGAAGCGGTCGATCTCATGGTTGACGTCGCCGAGAAGACCAAGGCCGCGGTCTGGGCCAGCCCGTTCTCGGCGCGCTGCTCGTTCCCCGAGCGGCATGCGCAGTTTGTCGGCTTCCTGCATGCCGCGCCGGGCCAGCTCTCCGACGCACTGCGCGGTCACGATCTTGTCGTCGTGGTCGGCGCGCCGGTCTTCACCTTCCATGTCGAGGGCCATGCCGCGATCTTCGACGGCTCGACCACAATCTTCCAGATCACCGACGATCCGGACGCCGCCGCGATGACACCGACCGGTCACAGCATCGTCGCGACGATGAAGCCCGCGCTGACGGCGCTGCTCGAGATGCTGCCCGAGACCAGGCGCACCGCGCCGGCCGGCCGTGTCCTGCCGCCGGCACCGGCCGCCGGCGACCCGATCCCCGCCGAATATGCGCTGCACGCGCTCTCGGCCGCTATGGGGCCGCATGATGCGCTGGTCGAGGAAATACCGTCGCACCGCCCGCTGATGCAGAAGGCGATGCCGATGCACGGCCAGGACAGCTTCTACACCATGGCGAGCGGCGGCCTCGGCTACAGCCTGCCGGCCGCGGTCGGCATGGCGCTCGGTCGACGTCAGGGACGCACGGTTTGCCTGATCGGCGACGGCTCGGCGATGTATTCGATCCAGGCGCTGTGGACATCGGCGCAGCGCAAGCTGCCGCTGACGGTCGTGGTGCTCAACAATTCCGGCTATGGCGCGATGCGCTCGTTCAGCCAGGTGATGCAAGTGCGCAACGTGCCGGGCCTCGATTTGCCCGGCATCGATTTCGTCAAGCTCGCCGAAGGCATGGGCTGCGACGCCGTGCGGGTGACGAAGTCAGCCGAACTCGCCGGCGCCTACCAGCGCGCCCTGTCGCATCAGGGCACCAGCCTGATCGAGGTGATGGTGGATTCCGCGGTGCCGCTGCTTTACGCGCAGAAGGCGTGAGCGCAGCGGCGATGGCCCTCAGCAGGGCATCGTGGAGCTATGTTAGCTGATCTTGCGGCAGACCTGCCTGCACCTCTCCCGCTTGCGGGGGAGGTCGCATCGCATTGAAGATGCGATGCGGGTGGGGGATTTTTCCACGATGTGACTCGCGGAGAGAACCCCCACCCCAGCCCTCCCCCGCAAGCGGGAGAGGGAGCCTGGCGGACGTGCTCACCTGACGAGATCGGACTCCTGCTCCAGCGCCGCTGGCGCCGGCACCTCGCAGCCGGTCGCGCAGCAGCGTCCGGGCTGCTTCGACACCCGCTGTCCCTGGTCGACAAGGCCGCGGCCGAGCAGATTCTCGACCAGCTCGGCCTTCTCCATGACAGGATAGTTGCGCCAGATCTCGCGCTTCATCGCCTCCGGCGAGCCGCCGCCGTGCAACGAGATCACCGAATACCAGCCGGCCTCGTGCGAGACGGTGAGGTCCTCGATCAGCCGTGCCACCTCGGCGCGCTGGTCGGCCGGGATATCGGGACGTCCGCCCATGACAGCGGCAAGCGAGGCGCGCGTTTCCGGATTGTGATCCTCGTCGGGACCCGGCAGCGCGACGATCAGCCCGCCGGAGACGTAATGCGCGACGCGGTGCATGTCGTAGATCTTGGTCGCCAGCAGCAGCTTGCCGATGTTGGAGAACACCGCATCCGGCATCACCGAGCCCGCCGGATCCTTCGTGCAGTAGACCGAGGAGGCGACGCCGCAGGCGTAGAAGCTTTCGGTGATGGTGATCAGCTCGACCATTGCCTCGCGGATATGCGCATGCTTCTCGGCATCGAGCCCGTTGGCCTCGATCATCAGCGCGCTGGCGCCGATCAATAGATCGCCGAAGCCGGCACGGGCGCCGATGCAGGAATGGCGGTGGTGCGTGGCGTAGGACGTGGTGAGGAAGCCGCCCTCCTCGGTCTCGCCGGCGAGGAACACGCGGCCATGCGGCACGAACACGTCGTCGAACATCACGACGCCGACCGACTGGCCGTACTTCGCCGAGAATTTCGCCGCGGCATCGCCGGGCCGGCCGGCCGGGCGCGCGACGATGGTGACGCCGGGCGCATCGACCGGCACCGCGCAACAGACCGCAAAATCCTTGTCGGCAGGCACATGGGTGCGGCACGGCATGACCAGGAATTCGTGCATGTAGGGCGCGCCGGTCACGATCGCCTTGGTGCCGCGGATCACGATGCCGTCGGGGCGGCGCTCCTTGATATGGACGTAGACGTCCGCGTTGGCTTGCAGGCCCGGTCGCTTCGAGCGGTCGCCCTTGGCGTCGGTCATGGCGATGCCGAGCGTCAGATCCTGGTCCTGCACCTCGTGCAGATAGTTGAGGAAGCGCTGGCTGTAATCGGTGCCGTGGCGATCGTCGGTCAGCCTGGTCGCCTGATAGAGACCGTTCAGCGCATCATGGCTCAGGTAGCGCTGCGCGCAGCCCGACGTCCTGCACACCAGCCGCACCGCCTCGAGCTTGTCGAGCAGGTCCTGCGAGCTCTGATTGATGTGGAGCATGCGGTTGACGGTCTTGCCCGAGGTACCCTGCCGCGCCGTCATGATCGGCACGTGCTCGGGCTGCAGCGCGAAATCATAGGTCACGCCGACGCCCGCCACGCCGGGCGCCAGCAACGGCTCGTCCGCGACGCTCGCAACGGCCGCGCCGTTGACGAACACACGCGGCTTGTAGCGGCGCAGGGATTCCCGGTAGTCCGCAGCCGTCATCAGCATGGCGCTTCTCCCTTGCTCATTTATTCTAACGTTGTTAAATTATCTAACGCTGTTAGAATTGAGTCAAGAACGGATTCGCCGGGCCATGCAGATGCGCGAGAGCAGGAGGGAAGCGGTCAGCCGCCACAAGCGGGAGCTGATCCTCGACGCGGCGCGCAGCGTGTTCGCGGAGGAAGGCCTCGAGGGCGCGAGCCTGCGGGCGATCGCGACGCGGGCCGGCTACACGCCGGCGGCGCTGTATTTCCATTTCGATTCCAAGGAGGCGATCTATGCCGAGGTGCTGCAGCAATCGCTGGCATCGCTCGGCGAAGCCGTCAGCGCGGCGGTCGCGACGACACGCGGCGCCAAGCAGAAGCTGCACGCCGCAGGCATGGGCTTCTTCCGCTATTACGCGGAGCACCCGCGCGACCTCGATCTCGGCTTCTACCTGTTCCGCGGCGGCATGAAGCCGGCCGGGCTAGGCCATGACCGCGACCACGCGCTGAACGCCGCACTGGAGGCGGCACTGCATCCGATCGCCGAAGCCGCTGAAGCGCTCGGCGCGTCGAGGCAGAAGGCGAACACCGTGATGGTCGACTGCTTCGCGCATGCGACCGGCCTGCTGCTGTTGCTGCACACCGGCCGCATCAGGATGTTCGGCGCGTCGGCGCCCGATCTGATGGACGCCTATCTGCGCGACAGGATCGCACAACTCGCCAGGGAGTGACCCGGATTACGCTTCGCTTCATCCGGGCCGGTCTCACTTCCCGTGCGCTTCCCGCATCTTGGCCTGGATCTTGGCCATGCCGCCGATCCAGCGGTCGTAATTCTCGGTCTTCTTGCGCATGTAGCCGAGCACCTGCGGGTGCGGCAGGATCAGGAAGGTCTCCTGCTCGATGCCCTTGAGCGCATCCTGCGCGACCTGCTCGGCGGAAAGATCGCCGTCACCGGACTGCGGGCCCTTCGGGATCGAGCGCAGCATGTTGGTGTCGACGCCCTGCGGGCAGAGGATCGAGACCTTGATGTTGTCGGCGCGGTGCGAGATCGCGAGGTTTTCCGCAAAGCCGACCGCGGCGTGCTTGGTGGTCGAGTAGGCCGGGCTGCCGACCTGCGACAACAGGCCCGCGGCCGAGATCGTGTTGAGGAAATATCCGCCGCCGCGCGCCTTCATGCGCGGCACCAGATGCCGCGCGGCATAGACATGCGCCATCACATGGATCGCCCAGCTCCGCGACCACGGCTCGTCCGAGGTGCCGCCGGCGTTCACCGACAACGGATCGAAGCCGCCGCCGATGCCGGCGTTGGAGCAGAACAGCGCGATCGGGCCGAACATGCGCTCGGTCTCTTCGATCACGTGCAGGATGTTCTTCTCCTGCCCGACGTCGCATTTGAAGGCGGCGCCGCCGACCGTGGCCGCGATCTTCTCGGCCGCGCCGTGATCGAGGTCGACGACCACGACCTTCGATGCGCCCGCGGCGTGGAATGCCTCGCACAACGCCTTGCCGATGCCATTGCCACCGCCGGTGACCACCACAACCTTACCTGCCACCTGCATGGCCATCCTCCCGATATCTTTGCTTGCACACTGTCGCTTTACCCACTCGCTCCTGCGTGTCCCGTCACCCCCGCGCAACGGCGAAGCCGTTGTCGCTGGAGGAGCGCGGCACGCGCGTCTCGAAGGGTCGACGGCCACCAGCCGGGCCGTGCATCCTTCGAGACGCGCTCCGCGCTCCTCAGGATGACGGGACAAAGCGCAACGGGCGTATCACGAAGCATGATAGCCCATTCGCCGCAGATGGCGAGAGCTTCAACTGGCCAGCACGACGTCGAACACCGCCGTATAGTGGCAGGCGGCCCCGAGCAGCACGAAGCAGTGCCAGATCGCGTTCTGGAAACGCAGCCGGCGCCAGGAGTGGAAGATCACCCCCAGGCTGTAGAGGATGCCGCCGGCCAGCACGAAGCCGAGCGCCATCGCCGGCAGCACCTTGACGACGGCGTCGTAGAGCATGATGCCGCTCCAGCCCATCGCAAGGTAGAGCCCGACCGAGAGCCGGTCGAAGCGGCCGGGATAGCGTAGCTTCAGCCAGATCCCGACGATCGCCACGCACCACACCCCGACCAGCAACGCGATCGCGAAAGTGCTGTCCTTCAGTTCCACGATGAACGGCGTATAGGTCGCGGCGATCAGCAGATAGATCGCGGAATGATCGAAGCGCCGCAGCACCCATTTGGCGCGCGACACCGGCCACAGATTATAGGTCGCCGACAGCACCAGCATCGCGAGCAGGCCGGCGACATAGACCGAGACCACGGCGATGTCGAACGGGCCGGCATAGACCGCGGTCAGCACGATCAGTGCGGTGGCGGCGACCAGCCCGAACGCGACGCCGACGAGATGAATGACGCCGTCGGCGATCAGCTCGGCACGGTCGTAGTTCCACAGCGCGGCGCCGGCCGCGTGGATCGAGGTCGAGGCAAGTTGCTTCAGGCGGAAGACCGTCATGCAGGCTTTCCCGTGGGCCGATGGACGATGGGTAGCGCGGGCATGGTGACGCGTTCAATTCCCTTGCCCCCTTACCATCCCCTCGCCCGTAAAGGCGCCGGAAATGTGAAGCTTGATTTTGGCCCGATAATCGCCACTTTGCGGGTGATCGCCCGCCCCTTTTGGTCCCTCCTGCCGGGTTTTTCGTTAACCCTCCATGCCCCCCAGCTTCACTGATATCGTCGAGGAAGCCCGTCTCTCGGCGCGGGCGCTGCTCGACTATGGCGAGGGATTCTTCAACCCGACGGTGCGGCTCGGCGTCACCGGCCTGTCGCGCGCCGGCAAGACCGTGTTCATCACCGCGCTGGTGCACGGCCTGACCCGCGGCGGCCGCTTCCCGGTGTTCGAGGCCTATGCCTCGGGGCGGATCGCGCGCGCCTATCTCGCCCCGCAGCCCGACGATGCGGTGCCGCGCTTCGCCTATGAGAACCATGTCCGGACATTGGTCGAGGAGCGGACCTGGCCGAGCTCGACCATCGACATCTCCGAGCTCCGTCTCGTGATCGAGTATCAGCGGCAAAATGGCGCGGACCGCACGCTGACCCTCGATATCGTCGACTATCCCGGCGAGTGGCTGCTCGACTTGCCGCTGCTCAACAAGAGCTACGAGCAATGGTCGGCGGAAAGCCTTGCGCTGTCGCGCGAGCCGCTGCGCGCCAAACTCGCGGCGCCCTGGCACGCCCATCTCGCGACGCTGAAGCCCGAGGCCAGAGAGGACGAGCAGGCCGCGCTCACCGAAGCACGCCTGTTCACCGACTATCTGCGCGCCTGCCGCGACGAGCGCTTCGCGATGAGCCTGTTGCCGCCCGGCCGCTTCCTGATGCCCGGCAATCTCGCCGACACGCCGGCACTCACCTTTGCACCGCTCGACGTGCCCGCAGGCGGCAGCGCGGGTGACGGCTCGCTGTGGGCGATGATGCGGCGGCGCTTTGAAGCCTACAAGGACGTCGTGGTGCGGCCGTTCTTCCGCGACCATTTCGCGCGGCTCGACCGCCAGATCGTGCTGGCCGATGCGCTCGCCGCATTCAACGCCGGCCCTGAGGCGCTGCACGATCTCGAAGCCGCGCTCGCCGGCATTCTCGACTGCTTCCGGATCGGCCGCAGCACGATCCTGAGCGCGCTGTTCCGGCCGCGCATCGACCGCATCCTGTTCGCGGCAACCAAGGCCGACCATCTGCACCATCAGAGCCACGACCGGCTGGAGGCCGTGCTGCGGCGGATCGTGGCCAAGGCCGCCGAGCGCGCGGAATATGCCGGCGCCGACATCGACGTCGTCGCGCTCGCCGCGGTGCGCGCCACGCGCGAGGCGCAGGTCCAGCGCGGGCGCGACCGGCTGCCGTCGATCCTCGGCACGCCGGCGCCGGGCGAGGTCGCCAATGGCGAGCGGCTTGACGGCGAGACGGAGGTTGCGACCTTTCCGGGCGACCTGCCCGACAATCCGGAGGAGCTGTTCAACGGCGGTTTCCGCGGTCTCTCAAACTCAGACACAGAGGCCGCAGACTACCGCTTCCTGCGCTTCCGTCCGCCAAAGCTGGAACGAAACGGCGATGCAGAGCCGGCGCTGCCTCACATCCGCCTTGACCGCGCCCTCCAGTTCCTGATCGGAGACAAACTGCAATGAACGAGAAGACGCCCCCGCGGCGGCCGGCGACGTTCAAGCTCGACGATCCCGGCGTGGTCGTGATGGATCCGGACGACGGCGGCCGCCTCACCCGCGGCACGATCCAGATCGTGCCCGAGGCCGAGCCCGCGCAGCTCCCGGTCCCGGTTGATACGCCGCTGGTGCCGGCGCGCCGCGGCTTCCGCTGGGGCACGCTGTTCTGGAGCGCGGTCGCGGGCCTCGTGGTGCTCGGCACCGGGCTTGGCGTCATCAATCTGGTTGAGGATCTGTTCGCACGCAATGAAGGCCTCGGCGTCCTCGGGCTGGGACTCGCCGTCATCGCCGCGGTGGCGCTCGCGGTCGTCACGACGCGCGAGCTGGTCGGTCTGGCGCGGCTTGCGACCATCGAGAAGCTGCATCTGCGCGCCGCCGAGGTGCTGATCAGCGACGACCGCGCCGCGAGCCGGGTGATCGTCGCCGATTTGCTCAAGCTCGCGCACCAGACCCCGCAG
Source organism: Bradyrhizobium sp. Mp19 (assembly GCF_029952935.1). NCBI lineage: Bacteria > Pseudomonadati > Pseudomonadota > Alphaproteobacteria > Hyphomicrobiales > Nitrobacteraceae > Bradyrhizobium > Bradyrhizobium sp. Mp19. The sequence goes on from NZ_JASAUT010000031.1 coordinate 31,432, forward strand.
CTCGCCCGCGCCCGCAGCACGCTGCAGAGCCACACCGACGACATCATCGACGGCGCCGACATGATCCGCCTCGCCGAGCGCGAGTTGATGACGCCGCTCGACGAGGAGGCGCGACGGCTGGTATCGACCGCCGCGCAACGCGTCTCGGTCGTCACCGCGGTCAGCCCGCGCGCGATGATCGACGTGCTGTTCGTGTTCGTGGCGAGCTTGCGGATGATCCGGCAGCTGGCGCGGCTCTATGGCGGCCGGCCCGGCGCGCTCGGCATGATCCGCCTGCTGCGCCACGTCATCGCGCATCTCGCCATCACCGGCGGCATGGCCGCGAGCGACAGCCTGATCCAGCAGATGCTCGGTCACGGCATCGCGGCAAAACTATCACAACGCCTCGGCGAAGGCATGCTCAACGGCCTGTTGACCGCCCGGCTCGGCCTCGCCGCGATCGACGTCACCCGTCCGCTTCCCTTCAACGCCCTGCCGCGCCCGGCGCTAACGGATCTCGCGAAGGACCTGATCCGCAAGCGCGAGGAAGAGGAATAGCGCTTCTCTTGAGCGAGCAGTGCTCGTTGCTGCGCTCTCTCCCCTTGTGGGAGAGGGCAACTCAGTTGTTCACCACGCCCGCGCTTGGGTGAGGGGTCTCCATCCATACGCACCTCGCCCGCGGAGAGAGACCCCTCATCCGGCAGCCTTCGGCTGCCACCTTCTCCCACAAGGGGAGAAGGTGATCTCGCAACGCTCCGCCAGCATCGCCAGCACGCGCCAGCGGAAGAAGGTGGTGTCCGGCGGCGGCGACAGATCGGGCGTCCAGCCGCTGATCTTCTCCAGCGAATAGGTGTCCATCACCATGCCGCGCCAGCTGCGCGTCACGCGCTCCAGCAGCTGGCGCACCGCTGTCGTCTCGCTCCACAGCGGCAGATTGTTCTCGGGCTCGCGCCCGACATAGATGCCGGCGTGATCGCGGATCTTGCTCATGCCGGGATCGGCAAAGCCCTGGAAGCGGCCGCGCTCGTTGATTTCGATGACCGTCACCTTCCCGCGCAGCAACCAGCGCAGCATCGCATAGGTGCGGTAATCCGTGGTCGCGACCCAGGTCGCGCCGGTCGCCTCAACCTGCGCCAGGGTACGCGCGGCCACCACATCGTAGCCCGCCTCGGTGCCGATCGGATCGGTGCGGCCGATCAGATTCCACGGCGCGAACATGTAATAGAGGAAGACGCAGACCACGAACACGATGCCCGTGGTGATCGCGGTCCGCGCCCAATAGACCGTCGATTTGACGAGCCCGACCGACCAGCCCTCGAACGGCATCCGCGTGACGTTGATGGCAATTGCCGCGAAGCCGGCCGGCCACAGGAACATCGGCCAGGTGTCGCCGACCCGCAGCGTGAAGGACTTCCAGAGGAAGTAGACGAACGGCACCAGCACCGCAGTCGCCAGCAGGATCGCGACCGGCTCGCGCTTGCGATAGCCGCGCCATGCCGTCAGCGCGGTGCCGAACAGCGTCACCGGCAGCAGCACGAAGCCGACCAGGCCGAACTGCATGCCGATAAACTCGCCGACGGTGCGCACCGCGAAGGCGCGCTCGGCGGTGGCGCGCACCGCCTGGAAGCGGAACGAGGCCCAGTCGTGCCCGGCATTCCAGATCAGCACCGGCGCGAACACGATAATCGCGATCAGCGCGGCAAGATACGGATACGGGCTGCGCAGCCAGCGCCAGCGCCAATCCGGCACCAGCGCAAAGGCGAGCACCGCCGGCGCGAACATGATCGCGGTGAATTTCGACAGCAGCGACAGCCCGGCAAACAGCCCGGCAGCGAGCCACCAGCGTCCGTCACCACTTTGCGCAAGCCGGACCAGCGACCACAGCATCGCCACCGAAAACGGGATCAGCGCCGTATCGGGCGCGACCTTGGCCATCAAGAGGCCGTAATACAGCGCCGCCTCCGGCAGCAGCAGCGCCAGCATCACGGCGCGGACGTTGTTGGCCGTCACGCGGCGGACGATGTCGGCGAGCAGGAGCTGGGTGGCCAGCATCGCCACGATGCCGCCGAGGCGGACGCCGAGATTGGTGTCGCCGAGGATCGCGGTGCCGAAGCGGATGAACCAGGCAACCATCGGGGGATGGTCGAGGAACGACAGCACGTTTTCCTTCGACCAGGTCCAGTAATAGGCCTCGTCGGTGCGCAGATCGAGCGCATGGGCGTAGACCAGCCGCATCGCGGTCATGGCAACGATCACGGCAATGACGCCCCGCCAGTCCGGCACGCGCAAACGGGCCGGCTTAACGCTGTTGTTATCGGCTCCAGGTTCGGCTTGGGCTATCGTCACGGCGCGCTTTTTGTTCGACTCTTAACGGGGTGTCAACGTGCCGCGCGGCCCGCTCTCGCGACTGGTCCGGACCCGCGACGGTGTTCAGCGCGGGAATTAACCACTAGACTTGCCGATCATGAATCACATGGCCTCCCCCTCGCGCGAGCATTTGCAGGACATGGCCCGCGGTATCGGCCTGCGGCAGGTCCGCATCGTCACGGGGGCGATCATGTTCGCCTACCTGACCAGCCATTTCCTCAACCACGCGCTCGGCAATATCTCGACGCAGGCGCTGGCGATCGGGGTCTACTACCACACCGAATTCTGGCAGTTCCTGCCGGTCGCGATCGTGTTCTACAGTGCCTGTCTGGTGCATACCGGGCTCGGCATCTGGGCGCTCTATCAGCGCCGCGAGTTCCACTGGAAGGCGATCGAGCCGCTGCAACTGACGCTCGGCCTCAGCATCCCGATGCTGATCGTCGCGCACGTCGTCGGCGTACGGCTCGGCCAGACCCTGTACGGACAAGAGAAGCTCTACCCCCAGGAGCTGTACACCTTCTTCATCGCCTCGCCGAACCGGCTGTGGCAGATGCTGGCGGTGCTGGTGATCGCCTGGGTGCATGGCTGCATCGGCCTGTATTTCTGGCTGCGGCTGCGTCCGTTCTTCAAGCGCGCCGCGCCGTTCCTGCTCGCCGGAGCGGTGCTGATCCCGACCCTGGCGATGCTCGGCATCTACCAGGGCGGCCGCGCCACGATCATCGACTATCAAGACCCCGACTGGCGGCGCGAGGAGCTGTCGGTGCAGAAGCTCGGCACCGCGGCGCAGGGGACCACGCTCGAGAAGATCACCGACGGCCTGACCATCGGCTATCTCGGCCTGCTCGGCCTCGTGCTGCTGGCGCGCGGCGTGCGCGCCCTGCTGGAGCGCCGCGGCGGCATGATCGCGCTATCCTATGGCAACGGCCGCACGCTGCGGGTACCGAAGGGACTGAGCGTGCTGGAAGCAAGCCTGCGCTACAACGTGCCCCATGCGAGCGTCTGCGGCGGCCGCGCGCGCTGCTCGACCTGCCGCATCCGCATCATCGGCGATCACGCCGGATTGCCCGAGCCCTCGCCGCGCGAAGCCTTCGTGCTGCACCGGGTCGGCAATGACGATCCGTCGATCCGGTTGGCCTGCCAGTTGCGGCCGACCGCCGACCTGAATTTCTTCCAGCTGTTCCTGCCGAGCACGACGTCGGCCAACGCGCACGCCACCAATCCGGCACGGGTCGGCCAGGAGCGCTATCTGGTCAGCATGTTCGTCGACATGCGCGGCTCGACGCAGCTTGCCGAAAAGCGGCTGCCGTTCGACACCGTGTTCATCGTCAACCGCTTCCTCGGCGCGGTGTCGCAGGCGGTGCTGGAAGCCGGCGGGCGGCCCAACCAGTTCATCGGCGACGGCATGCTGGCGCTGTTCGGGCTTGCCACCGACCGGCAGGTGGCCTGCCGCCAGGCGTTGCGTGCGGCGGCGCTGATCGCAACCCATATCGACGAGCTGAACCAGTTCCTGGGCCACGATCTGCGGGAGCCGATCCGCTTTGGCATCGGCATCCATGGCGGCGAGGTGATCGTCGGCGATATCGGCTATCGCGACCACATGGTGTTCACCGCGCTCGGCGATGCCGTCAACGTCGCGGCACGGCTGCAGGACATGACCAAGGCGTTGGCCTGCGAGGCGATCATCTCGGACGAGGTGCGCGTCACCGCCGGGCTGGCCGACGATGCCCTGCCGGCGCAGGAGGTCGCGATCCGCGGCCGCAACGAGCCGATGACCGTGCGCACGGTCGAAAAGACGCAGCTCCTGTCAACGCTGGTCGACGACCGGCGTGCCGTCGCGGCCTGACCGGTTCATCTCCCTCTTTCCGAATGTGACCTGCCGCACATCCGACGGTGCGTTCAGCAGAGATGCTCGAACGTGCCCGGTGCCGGATGCGACTGACTGGCGATGGGTAACACTGCAACCGCGCCGCGACAGAGCTCAACGCGCATCCGAAGGAGAAGACCATGTTTCGCAAAGTCACACTCGCTCTCGCCACTGCCGCAACCCTCGGTGCCGCGGCGCTGGCGCCGACCGCAGCTTCCGCCAAGCCGTTCTTCTGGCATCCGCATCACCATCACTTCTGGGGTGGCCCGGGCATTGCCGTCGGCTTCGTCGACTCCGGCTGCTACGCCACCCGCCTGGTGCTGACGCCCTACGGCTATCGCTATCGCACCGTGAACGTCTGCTACTGATCGAACCTTCTACCTGGATGGAAACGCCCCGGTCGTCCACGCGACCGGGGCTTTTCGTTGTTGCGACGCAACGTTGCGAAAGCTCAATTGACTCGCGGTTGTCAGGTGCGACATTTGGGCTGCGTGCATTCCATGATGCGAACGCGCGCAAGGTAATCTGGGGCTGGTGATGACCGGCTCACGACAGAACAGCTTCGGAGGAAGCGGAATGCTCGATCGACGAGACTTGATGAAGCGCGCCGGATTGGCCGCTTTGGTGACGGGGCTGGGATCAAGGGGCGCATTCGCCCTCGACACCGTGACGCTGCCCTTTGGCAATGGCGAGCGGCCGCTGGTGCGCTACCCGCAGAAGCGCCCGATGATCGGCCTGACCGCCCGCCCGCCGCAGCTGGAAACGCCGTTTGCGGTCTTCAACGACGGCCCGCTCACGCCGAACAATGCGTTCTTCGTCCGCTATCACCTCGCCGACCTCCCCTACAATCTCGATCCGGACAAGTTCACGCTGGAGATCAAGGGCAAGGTCGATAAGCCGCTGAAGCTGTCGCTGAAGGACATCAGGAAGCTGAAGGCGACCGATATCGTTGCAGTCAACCAGTGCTCCGGCAACAGCCGCGGCTTCTTCAGTCCGCGCGTCGCCGGCGGCCAGCTCGGCAACGGCGCGATGGGGTGCGCGCGCTGGCACGGCGTGCCGCTGAAGACCGTGCTCGACATGGCCGGCGTGCAGGCCAGAGCCAAGCAGGTCACCTTCAACGGCATGGACGGTCCGGTCAGCGACAAGACGCCGGATTTCGTCAAGGCGCTCGACATCGACCACGCACGCGACGGCGAGGTGATGCTGGCCTGGGGCATGAACGGCGAGGACCTGCCGTTCCTCAACGGCTTCCCGCTCCGCCTCGTGGTGCCCGGCTATTACGGCACCTATTGGGTGAAGCACCTCAACGAGATCACCGTGATCGACAACGTGTTCGAGGGCTTCTGGATGAAGTCCGCCTACCGGATACCGGATACGCCGAACAATGCGGTCGAGCCCGGGACCGCACCGAAGGCGACGATCCCGATCAATCGCTTCACGGTGCGCTCGTTCATCACCAGCGTTGCCGACGGCGCCAAGCTGAAGGCCGGCCGCACCATGCTGCGCGGCATCGCCTTCGACGGCGGCAAGGGCATCAAGGAGGTGATGGTCTCGACCGACGGCGGCAAGAGCTGGACGCCGGCCAAGCTCGGCAAGGACCTCGGCAAATACGCCTTCCGCGAATGGAAGCTGCCGGTGAAGCTCGCGGCCGGTCCCGCAGAGCTGAAGGTGCGCGCCACCAACAATGCCGGCGATACCCAGCCGATGGATCCGTTGTGGAATCCGGCCGGCTATCTGCGCAACGTCGTCGAAACCGTGCGCGTCACCGCGGCGTGAGGAGAAGCATCATGACCAGCAAGCTGCTTCCATCCCTCGCCGCGATCGCCATGTTGTCGATCGGCGCCGCCGTCGCCGCGCCCGTGAACTACACGGTCCCCGAGGAGACCGCGGCCTTCAAGCCGGGCCCCAACCTCGATGTGGTGCAAAACAACTGCACCGCCTGCCACTCGGCCGACTACGTCAAGACCCAGCCGCAGGGCGAGAAGTTCAAGAAGGACTTTTGGCAGGCCGAGGTGACCAAGATGATCAAGGTCTACGGTGCGCCGATCGACGAAGCCGACGTCGGCAAGATCGTCGAATACCTCTCCGCGACCTATTGAGAGACGGCCGGTTGATCCCCGCGCGCCGGCCGAAAAGGCAGCGCGCGGGACCATCGATCCAATTCGGTACACTGGAACCGATCCGTTTTTGCAGCGCATCAATTGACCACGAAACGGGCAATCTGGCGTCAAACCCCCGCAAAGCGGGTTGTTTCCGGTCAAAAACACACCGTCGTTTGATCTACCCAGCTTTTTTCAAACTGCTATCCTGTCGTTGCGGACAAGCCGGTTTGTGCGGGGGCCGGCTGGTCTGTTTTCGATTGATTCCGCGGAGACGACTGGAATGCCCAAAGGTACAGTGAAGTGGTTCAACCCGACGAAGGGCTATGGATTCATCCAGCCCGCAACGGGCGGCAAGGACATTTTCGTGCATATTTCAGCAGTTCAGAAGGCTGGCCTTCAGACCCTGAACGAAGGCCAATCCGTCGAGTACGAAGAGATCGCAAATCGCGGCAAGACGTCAGCCGAGAATCTCAAGGTCTAGCGTATTAGCGCCAGATCCGGCGGCGCACTCTCGGATACCGTCCGGGAGTGGGGGCCGACCCAACATCAGACAACGTGACGTTCGGCGGGGCGGGCACGATGCCCGCGCGCCACGGCGTTGAGCTTTTTTTCGGCCGCCATCGCCAGCGCGCGCCGACGTTCATCCTTTGCTCCAGCAAAGCGCACCGCCGCCGAGTTGCCGCGTCACAGGCAGGTGCCGCTCTGACCGTTGCCGCACGGCACCCGCTTCGACAGCTCCTGAACCTTGCGCTTCGACTCGGCCTGCGCCAGCACGTCGAACACGCTTGACGGCGTGAGCTGCGTTGCCTTGCGGAAGTCCTCGGTCGCCTTGTCGGCATGGTTGAGCGCCTCATGCGCCTTGGCGCGGGCGAACAGGCCCTCAACTGTCTCCTTCTGCGCAATCGCCCGGTCGAGATCCTCGACCGCCTTGTCGTAGTTGCGCAGCGCCGACCAGGTGATGCCGCGCAATGTCAGCGCCGGCTGATAATCGGGCCGCGCGGAGAGGATGAAGTTGAGATCCTTCATCGCGTTATCCGGCTTCTTCAGCCCGAGATAGGCCCGGGCGCGCAGCACATGCGGGAAGGCATCGTTGGGCGCCCGCGTGATGATCTGGTCGAAGGCGGCGATGGCACGGTCGTACTGGGACGAGGTCAGCATCGCGAGCCCGCGGCCGAGCTGGGCCGTCGGATTGTTCGGGCTTCGCTCCAGCACAGCGTCGATATCGACCAGCCCCTCATCGGCACGGCCCTTGAGCATCAGTGCGAGGCCGCGCCACGATTTGGCGACCAGATTGGTCGGCACCAGCGCCAGGGCCTGATCGAAATCCAGCAGCGCCTTGTCAAGCTGGTTGAGGCCGATATGGGCGAGCCCGCGCTCGGTGAAGGCGAGCGTCTCCTTGGTATTCAGCGAGATCGAATGATCGTAGTCGGCAAGCGCGTCCTGCACCTTGCCGGTGCCGGCCTTGACGAGGCCGCGCGCCAAATAGGCCAACGAATTGTTCTGATCGAGCGTGATGGCACGGCCGGCATCAGCCTTGGCCTCATCGAACTGCCGCATGCCGGCGGCATTGAGCGCGCGGGACGCCAGCAGCTGCGGATCGTCCGGCTTGAGCTTGAGCAGGGCATTGAGATCGTTGCGCGCGTCCGCCAACCGGCCGAGCCTTGAATAGGCCAGTGCACGCAGGCGCAGCGCAGCCTCGTTGCGCGGGTCGCCGCCCAGTACCTGGGTGAGATTGGCAACGGCGCCCGCATTGTTGCCCTGTGCGACGAACTGCTTGGCCTGCTCGACCTGCTGGTTACCCGCCGCCGGCGCGGCTGGCCGCGCCGCCGTTGCACCTGGCGGCGGTGCGGCCTGTGGCGGCGCGGCGTCGCCTGCTGCCTTGGCGAGTTCGGCCTGCATCGCGACCGCCTGCTGGCGCTGCTGCTGGATCTCCTTGTTGTCGGGAAGAACCGTCAACAGCCGGTCGAAGTCGGCAATGGCGCGGGCATAGTCGCCCTTGGCGCTGTAGAGCTGGGCTCGGGCGAAATAGGCCTTGCGCTCGGCCTGCGGCGCCTGCGCGATGGCGCGCGAGAAATCCTCGATCGCGCGATCCATGTCGCCCTTGCGGCGATAGGCCTGACCGCGCCAGTAGAACGCATTCGGCGTGCCGGCGTTGACGGCAATCGCGGTGTTGGCGTCGGCCAGCGCCGCATCGGGCTGTCCGGATTCGACATAGGCCCGCGCGCGCCCGACATGGGCGGCGGGGAGATCCTGCCGCAACGTGATCGCCTGGCCGTAATCCGAGATCGCATCGCTCCAGGCGTGCTGGTCGGCGCGCAGATTGCCGCGCGCCAGGAAGCCAAACGGGTTCTTCGGCTCGAGCTCGATCGCGCGATCGAAATCGGCGCGGGCCTGATCCGGGCTCCCCTTGCGTTGCTGGACATAGCCGCGCGCGATCAGCGCCGGCACGAACTGTCCATTCAGCTGCACCGCCGCATCGGCATCGCTGAGCGCCTGATCGATCTTGCCGCGCGCGATGTTAAATCGCGAGCGGCCGGTGAAGGCCTTGGTGCGATCCTCGGTGGAGCGTGCGGTATCGTTGATGATGCCCGAGCACGCCGCCTCGACCTTGTCCGTCGGCGGCCCGCTGCAATCCTCGACATCACCCGCGCGCGCGGGGCCGGCGAGCACAGGCCCAAGCAGCAACGCCAGCGCCAGCAGCTGTAGGAAACGAACGCCGCCGGCGGCGGCATCAATGCAGATCGAGCGTGAACGCATGTGGTAGCCTCGGGTTGACCGAATGCTGCCGGTGTTAACGCGTCACTTGGTTCTTATGGTGATCGGCGCTGAACGTATTTTTTGGAACCATATCGTTCGAAGATTACTGTTCGAAGCTTAGTGTTCGAACCTTGGCGTTCGGTTCCGGCGTCAGGCGGAACGCTATACCCCTGCGATCAATGAGGATGGGAACAGCGCGGAACGCGCAGCTGCACTGCTCAGTCGTTCAATCTTCCGTCACCCATTTGGCGACGGTCATGACGTCAGGCGGTTGCAGATAGCCGCGGGGCCAGAGATCGACGGCCCATTCCACCTTGGTCGCGCGCTCGACGAGAACGGCGGTGTTGTGCGGCGTTTGCGCCAACGAAAATCCGCGGTAGTGGGGATCCCCGACGTCATGAAACCTGAACAGGTTCCACGCCTGCATCACCAGCATCAGGCTGGTCGTGTTCCGCGTCGTGTCCCAGCAATCATAATTGTGTTTGTCGTCGTTGGCGCGGAAGTCCGCTTTCGCCACGCGCTTGTCGGTGCCGAGGATCGGCCCCATGCGGCGGTCGAACCAGATCACGGCCTTTTGCACGGCCGCGCGTTCGGCGGCGGCATTGGCGCGGCCCGCGGCCATGATCTTGGTCAGGGCCGCCCGGTCGGCCGCGCTGAAGTCAAGCATCTCGCGACGCCGGCAGACGAAGCCGTAACAGACCGTCATCCCCGTCGCCGACGGCGGATAGATCGAGACCGAGGAATAGAGCTGCATGACGCCGGAGCTGAGCTCGGCTGCGCGGGCCGGCGCCACCGACGGCAACGACAGCATGAGCACAGCAAGCGCGCCGGCAAATCCGGCCCGCATCGCTCGTATCGGCTGATCGGCGTCTTTCATGATCCACTGCCCCAACTCAACCAAAGGATTATCGCGGGCGCGTCGCGATGCCAAGACATCCGGCGCATGGCTGTGGATCGCATCGGGTGCATGTCAGCCGACCGGCAGCGGCGCGTCGCGCTTGACTTCCTCCATCACCGCGTAGGTTCGCGTCTCCCGTACGCCCGGCAGCGCCAGCAGGGTCTCGCCAAGAAACCTGCGATAGGCGGTCATGTTGGCGACCCGCGCCTTGACCAGATAGTCGAAGCCGCCGGCCACCATGTGACACTCGAGCACTTCCGGCGCGGTCTGGACCGCCCTGGCGAACTTCTCGAATACATCCGGCGTGGTCTTGTCGAGCAGCACCTCGACGAACACCAGCAGGCCAAGCCCGAGCCGGTGCGGATTGAGCCGCGCGCCATAGCCCTCGACGAAGCCGTCGCGCTGCAGCCGCTTCAGCCGTTCGCCGACCGAAGTCGGCGACAGGCCGATCCTTTCCGCCAGTTCCACATTGGCAATCCGGCCATCCCCTTGCAGGATCGAGAGGATTTTGCGGTCAGTCTTGTCGATCTCTGTCATATCTACGGTAATTCTCGAATTGATCCTGATTTTCTAAGGCAAATCTGCTAATTTGTCTATCGAACTACGGTTCGCTAGCGCGTACGTGTTCCCACACAATCTCAGGAACCGCCATGCCAGACCCGTCGCCGCTCCCGCCCCCGTTCAACGCGCCCTACGCGCCCGACGACGCCGCCGTCGCCGCCCGCCTGCGTCAGGACGCGAAGCTTGGCGCGGAGGTGGAGGCACGGATCGACCGCACCGCAACCCGCCTGATCGAGGCGATCCGGGCCAATGACGATCCGCTCGGCGGGGTCGAGGACATGCTGCGGGAGTTCGCGCTGTCGACCAAGGAAGGGCTGGCGCTGATGGTGCTGGCGGAGGCGCTGCTGCGGGTCCCGGACGCGCGCACCGCCGACCAGTTCATCGAGGACAAGCTCGGCCAGGGCGACTTCGTCAACCACGAGACCAGATCGAGCGCGTTCCTGGTCAACGCCTCGGCCTGGGCGCTCGGCATGTCGGCCCGCGTGATCCAGCCCGGCGAGACGCCGCAGGGCACGATCGGGCGGCTGACGAAGCGGCTCGGTGCGCCGGCGGTGCGCGCCGCGACGCGGCAGGCGATGCGGCTGATGGGCAGCCATTTCGTGCTCGGCGAGACCATCGAGGCGGCGCTGTCGCGCGCGCAATCGCATACGGCGCGCGGCTCGCGCTATTCGTTCGACATGCTCGGCGAGGGTGCGCGCACCGCCGACGATGCCCAGCGCTATTTCGAATCCTACGCCCGCGCGATCGAGGCGATCGGCAAGGCGGCCGGCGATCAGCCCCTGCCCGACCGGCCCGGCATCTCGGTGAAACTCTCCGCGCTGCACCCGCGCTTCGAGGCGGTGAGCCACGCGCGAGTGATGACCGAGCTGGTGCCGCAGCTGATCGATCTCGCGCGCCGCGCCAAGGCGTTCGAGCTCAACTTCACCGTTGATGCCGAGGAGGCCGACCGGCTGGAGCTGTCGCTCGACGTCATCGCCGCCGCGTTCGCCGCCCCCTCGCTCGCCGGCTGGAGCGGCTTTGGCCTCGCAATCCAGGCCTATCAGAAGCGCGCCGCCGACGTCATCGACTATGTCGATGCGCTGACGCGTGCGCTGGACCGCAGGATGATGGTGCGCCTGGTCAAGGGCGCCTATTGGGACACCGAGATCAAGCGCGCGCAGGAGCGTGGGCTCGACGGCTATCCGGTGTTCACCCGCAAGGCGATGACCGACCTGAACTACGTCGCCTGCGCGCGAAAGCTGCTGGCGCTACGGCCGCGGCTGTTTCCGCAATTCGCCACCCACAACGCGCTGACGGTCGCGACCATCCTCGAACTCGCCGACGATCCCTCAAGCTTCGAATTCCAGCGGCTGCACGGCATGGGCGAAGCGCTCTACGCCCAGCTCGGCGAGGACAGGCCCGAGATCGCCCACCGGACCTATGCGCCGGTCGGCAGCCACCGCGACCTGCTCGCCTATCTGGTGCGGCGGCTGCTCGAGAACGGCGCCAACTCGTCCTTCGTGGCGCTGGCCGCCGACAATCGTGTGTCCATTGTGGACCTGCTGCGCCGCCCGGCCGAGATCATCGGCGCCGACGACAAGGCGTCGCACTCCGCGATTCCGTTGCCGGCCGAGCTTTATCGGCCGCAGCGCGAGAATTCGCACGGCATCGAGTTCGGCGAGCGCAAGGCGCTGGGCGCGCTGACGTCGGCGATCGCGGCCGAGCACAAGGTCTCGCCTTCCATCACCCCATCAACAACCGAGCAGGCGAATGCCGTCGTTGTCGCGGCGCGCCGGGGCTTCAGGGCCTGGAACGCCACACCGGCCACAAAACGCGCGGCGATCCTGGACAAGGCCGCGGGCCTGCTCGAGCAGCGCCGCGCCCATTTCCTCGCTTTGCTGCAAAGCGAGGGCGGCAAGACCCTCGACGATGCGCTCTCCGAGGTGCGCGAGGCGATCGACTTCTGCCGCTACTATGCCGCGCTGGGGCAAAAGCTGTTCGGTGAAGGCGAGACGATGCCGGGTCCGACCGGCGAAAGCAACGTGCTGGAGCTGCACGGCCGTGGTGCGTTCGTTGCGATCTCGCCGTGGAATTTCCCGCTTGCGATCTTCCTTGGCCAGGTGACGGCGGCATTGATGGCCGGCAATGCGGTGATCGCAAAGCCGGCCGAGCAGACGCCGCGCATCGCAGCCGAAGCCATCGCGCTGCTGCATCAGGCCGGGGTGCCGCCATCGGCGCTGCACCTGGTCCAGGGCGACGGCGCGGTCGGCGCCGCGCTGGTGGCGAATTCCGCCATTGCCGGGGTCGTCTTCACCGGCTCGACGGAGGTCGCGCGGTCGATCAACCGCACGCTCGCCGCCAAGGACGGCCCGATCGTGCCGCTGATCGCGGAAACCGGCGGCATCAACGCCATGATCGTCGACGCCACCGCGCTGCCCGAGCAGGTCGCCGACGACGTCGTGACTTCGGCGTTCCGCTCCGCCGGTCAGCGCTGCTCGGCGCTGCGGCTGTTGTTCGTGCAGGACGACGTCGCCGACCGCATGATCGAGATGATCGCGGGCGCCGCGCGCGAATTGAAGATCGGCGATCCCTCGGAACCGTCGACGCATATCGGACCGGTGATCGATGCCGAGGCCAAGCAGCGGCTCGATGCCCATATCGCGCGGATGAAGCAGGAGGCGCGGGTGCATCTCGCCGGCGAGGCGCCGTCAGGCAATTTCGTCGCGCCGCACATCTTCGAGCTGTCGGCGGCCGGTCAACTGAAGGAAGAGGTGTTCGGCCCGATCCTGCACGTGGTGCGCTACCGCGCCGACAAGCTCGGCGAGGTGCTGAGCGCGATCGAGGCGACCGGGTTCGGGCTGACGCTCGGCATCCATTCCCGCATCGACGACACGATCGAGCACGTGATCGACCGCCTCCAGGTCGGCAACATCTATGTCAACCGCAACATGATCGGCGCCGTGGTCGGCGTGCAGCCGTTCGGCGGCAGCGGCCTCTCCGGCACCGGCCCCAAGGCCGGCGGCCCGCATTACCTCGCGCGCTTCGCCACCGAGCAGACGATCACCATCAACACCGCCGCCGCGGGCGGCAATGCGGCGCTGATGGCGGGGGTGGAGTAGTAGACACCGTCATTGCGAGCCAACGGGTCGCGCGAACGCGCGCCCGATGACAGGCTCCGCGAAGCAATCCATACCTCCGCAAGCCGAAACATGGATTGCTTCGTCGCTTCGCTCCTCGCAATGACGGCCTAACAAGCCGTTGCATCGTGCCCCCCAGATGGGTCAAATGGCGGTCCGATCGGGATCATCGCTTGCGATTATTCCAGCTACCGGAAAAACACCAACAAGCGCCACGGGAGCGACGGCACGATGGAAAAAGGCATTTTTGACGGGCTCAAGGTCCTGGACTGCGCGAGCTTCATCGCCGCGCCCGCGGCCGCCACCGTGCTGTCCGACTTCGGCGCCGACGTCATCAAGATCGAGCCGCCCGGCGCCGGCGACCCCTATCGCAATCTGCCCAATCTGCCCGGCTATCCATCGAGCGAGCACAATTTCGCGTGGATGCTGGAGGCCCGCAACAAGAAGAGCCTCGCGCTCGACCTCACCAAGCCCGACGCGCAGCAGGTGCTGTACAAGCTCGTCGCCGAGGCCGACGTCTTCATCACCAACATGCCGCCGCAGGTGCGCCAGAAGCTCGGCATCACCTACGACCATCTCGCCCATCTCAACGACCGGCTGATCTACGCCTCCTTCACCGGCTATGGCGAGAAGGGCGAAGAGGCCAACAAGCCCGGCTTCGACTCCAACGCCTATTGGGCCCGCTCCGGCCTGATGGATCTGGTGCGCGCCGACGAGGAGACCACGCCGGCCCGTTCCGTCGCCGGCATGGGCGATCACCCTTGCGCGATGGCGTTCTACGGCGCGATCGTCACCGCGCTGTTCCAGCGCGAGAAGACCGGCAAGGGCTCGCATGTCTCGACCAATCTGATGGCCAACGGCGTCTGGGCCAACGGCGTGCTGGCGCAGGCCAAGCTCGCCGGCGCCAAGTTCAAGAAGCGCAAGCCGCGCGAAGAGGCGCTGAACGCGGTCACCAACCACTACAAGTGCAAGGACGGCCGCTGGCTGATCCTGTCGCTGCTCAATGAAGACCGGCAATGGCCGACGCTGGCGCGCTGCATGGGCCGCGAGGACCTCATCGCCGATCCGCGCTTCGCCACCAAGGCGGACCGCCATGCGCGCTCGGTCGAGCTGATCAAGATCTTCGACGAGGTATTCGCTAGCAAAGACCTCGCCGAATGGCGCAAGATCCTCGACGGCAACGGTCTCGTGTTCGGCGTCGTCGGCATCCTCGACGACATCCCGAACGACAAGCAGATGATCGAGAACGAGGTGCTAGTGCGCTTCGAGAACGACACCATGCTGACCGTCAACAGCCCGATCTTCATCGACGGCGCGAGGAAGGTGCAGCCGCGCAAGCCGCCCGAGGTCGGCGAGCATTCCGACGAGATCCTGCGCCAGGCCGGCTACGACGATGCCACGATCCAAAAGCTGCGCGCATCCGGCGCGGTGGCGTAGCGGATCGATCTCCGTAGAGCGTCGCTTCAGCGCTTCATCCAGGCCCAGACGATGGCCACAACGATGATGCCGATGATGACCGCGAGCCCGATCGCCCAGCTGCTGACGCGGACGGCGCTGACCGCCTGACGTTCGGCCTCGTTGGCCGCGATCTCGCGGTCGCGCTGCTTGTCCTGCTCGGGAGCACTCATCGGCCGGTCTCCGCTCAAGGCTGGGCTGTTCGGGGCGTGGTCGCGACGCGGAATGTAGCATCGAATAATGACGCGCAGCCGCTTCGGTTCCGGCCGAAATCACCGGCCCTTCACGAAGCACATCCCGATGCGCGAGGCCTTCCCGGCCACCTGGCAGGCAAGGCCCTCGGCGCAGGTCCAGCCGCGGAAGCTGCGGTCGATCTCGGCGGGCCTCGCGCCCGGCAGATAGCAATGCGCGCCCCAGCCGTCGCTGTATTCGGTGCCGGCAAGCTCGGTGCTGCCGCGCAGTTGCGGCCGGTTGGAGAAGCCGCGCGAAAAGTCCGGCGCCTTGCCGTCGCGGAAGCTTGCGAGGATATCGCGGCGGCGGGGTTGGTCGCCGAAGAAATGCGGCGAGGCCGGCACCACAGTGGAGTTCGACGGCTTTGCCGCCATCCAGTCGACGCCGGGGAAATGGAAGCCGCCGATGCCGCGGGTCTGGTGGCAGCCGGCGCAGGTGACATCGTTGAGGCGCCGTTCGAAGCCGGCCAGCGACTGGATGTTTTGCAGCTTCGTTCCGTCGGCCGCGGCCTTCTGCAGGGCGCCGACGATGTCGCCATCCGAGAACACCGCGTTGCCGGCTGTGCCCTCACCCTGCACCATGCCGAACTCGGGCTCCAGCTCGCTGACATCGAAACCGGTCGGCGTCGGCGCGACCGCTGAGGTCGCGAGGAAGCGATCGGGGACCAGCAAGGTGCCGCGATCGAGCTCGGCAAAATGTTTGGGATCGAGCAGCCACGCCTTGAAGTCGCGCCTCAGTGCCTCGTCCGCCAGAATGCGGTCGCGATCGATCTGGTTCTCCAGCGGCGCCTCGGCAAAGCGCTTTGCCGCGCGGTCATAATCGAACACCTTGAGCAGATAGTCGGTGCGGAAATCGCGCACCGCGGATTTCGGCGCGTGCGCGATCTGCAGATTGGTCTCGATGCGATCGATATTGCGCGCGTCGATCAGGTCGAGCGGACCATCCTTGCCGAACAGTTTCTCCATCGCCGGCGGCGCGCTGCCGATCGCGAGCCAGCGCCGCGCGATTTCGCGGCAGCCGAGCGATGCGTCGTTGCCGTCACCCTTCGCCTTCAGCACGAGGTTCAGCGTCATCGGCAGCCGTTGCGAGACTGCGTTCTCGCCGATCGGCGGCACATCGGTGCGGGTCAGCCGGTAGATCAACCGGATCTCGCCGCAGTCTTTCGGCGCCACATAGGCGCGGTCCATGCGGTTGACGATGCCTGACAGCACGAAGCGGACGTCGGGGGATTCAAGCGGCGCGCGATCGAACAGCTGAAACGCGAAGCCGTCGCCGACACCGATGCTCTCATTCGGCAGGCTTGCCTTATGCTTTGCGACGTAGCGATCGAATTCGCGATCCAGCGCCTCGCGCACCGGAATCATCGCGGCGAGCCCGAACAGATCGCGGTTGGACAGCGGCGTGTCGGCGGAACGCTCCGGCGCGAGCATCCGGCCGAGGTTGAAGCGGCCATGATCGAGCTCGCGCAGGATGGCGGGATCGATGACAGCCGCGCCGCGCTCGAGCACGCGATCCTCGGCAGCCTGTACGGGCGCAACGCCGCAGAGCAGGACGGACATCAGCAGGAGGCATTTCAGCGCACGGCTCATGCCCCACTAACACCGCGCGGCAAACCCTATTCAAGAAAAAAGGCGCTTCACATCGTGGTGAAGCGCCTTGGTGTTGTCGCGTTTCGGCGATCAGCGCGAAACGATCAGGCCCTTGCTGGTGACGACCACCCAGCGGCCATCCTGCTTGCGGATGGCGTCGACACGGCCGAGGCCCGGGACGGGGTCGCCGGCGTAAACCTCGTAGATGCCGCCGCGGCCCTCGATCAACGCGCCGCCATTGCCGACGTCGCGCAGCGACCAGCCGTCGACCACCGGCAGGCGGCCGACCTCGGGCCTGGGCGCGGCCGGGGCCGCCGCGGCAGTCGCCGGGGTGATCGAGCCCGTGACCTCACGGGCGGGCGTCGCCGCGGCGACGGTCGTCTGCGGCGTGGCGCGGAGCTTGTCGACCGCCTCGCTGAGCTTGTTAAGCTTGGCCATCGGCTCGGCCTGGGCCTTCTCGACCTTCTCGATCCGGTCGCTGGCCTTGCTGAACTGGGCCTGGCCGGCCTTGGCGGTCTGCTCGACGCTGGCCTTCAGCGCGGCGATTTCGGATTCGATCCGGGCGAGCGCGGCATCGGCCGCTTCCTTCGCCGCCGCGTCCTTGGCAGCCGTATCCGTCGCGGAGGCGACGGCGGGGGTGGCAAGATGGCCGAGCCCCGCGGTCGCGAGCGCACCGCCAACGGCGCCGGCCACGGTCGCCAGCGCGATCACCGCGGCCATCGCCCCGATCCGGCGCGGGCCGGCCGGCTTGCCTGCCGCCTTGGCCGCCTGCTCGGCGCCCGGCCTGGATGCGGTCGCCTCATGGTCCCAGGTGCGGTCACCCGGCGCCATGATCATCAGCTTGCCCGGAAAATGCGGCTCTTCCCGCTTGCCGGTCTCGACCTTGGGCACGTCCATATTGGTCGGCTCGACCTTGGCCTCGACCTTCGGCTCGATCGTGGACCCGATCTTGGGCTCGATCTTGGGCGGTTCAACCTTCGAGGGTTCAATCTTGGGCGCGTCCATCCGGGGCGCGTCCGCCTTTGGCGACGTCTCTTCCTGCTCGGGCGCAAGCCGGGGAGCTTCGACACCGGTCGCGGCCATCACGGGCTCGCTTTTCGCCGCCGTTTCGGCGCCGGTTTGACCGCTGACCGGCTCGCTCTGCTGCTCACTCACGTTCAAAGTCTCCAGACTAGGTTGACAATTCGGTAACTTTTATTGCTTGCGAAATGGTTACCCCGCTCCGCCATTACCTAAATTTTAGGGAGTTTTCCGGGCCGGATTTGGGCGATGCTGCCCTGCGGCAATCTGCGCCGCTTCCGTTTGCGCGCGGCGCTTTCCCGATTAACATACCGCCATCTTCCAGCCAGAAGGCAGGAGAGCGCCATGACGATCGAGAAATGCATCAAGGAATTTGGTGTCGATGACGTCATCTTTGAGGAAGGCTCGACCGGCCGCGAGTTGTTTGTCGTGCTCGACGGCAAGGTCGACATCGCCAAGATCGATCGCGGAAACAAGACTGTTATCGTCAGCCTCGGCAAGGGCGAGTTCTTCGGCGAGATGGCCGTGATCGACGGCTCGGCGCGCTCGGCGACCGCGATCGCCTCAGCGCCCGCGACGCGGGTGATGCGGATCAACCACGCCCGCTTCGTCTATCTGGTCAGCCAGCAACCGGCGTTTGCGCTGATGGTGATGGATGCGCTCTCGAAGCGCCTGCGCGCATCCAACGCGGTCACTTACCGGACGGCGGCAACCCCATGAGCGACCGCAAGCCAAGCCCGTTCAAGACGCTGTTCGACGCCGAGGTCGCAACGCTGATCCAGGCTGCCGACGACGTCTATCAGATCCGCTTCAAGAACCGTGCGGCGAACGCCTATCTGGTGCGCGGCAGCAAGCGGACGATCATGATCGACGTCGGACTGTCGACCAACTATCCATCGCTCATTGCCTGCCTCAACCATCTCGGGGTGACGCCCGAGATGATCGACATGGTGGTGCTGAGCCATGAGCATCTCGACCACATCGGCGCGGCCTATCATTTCCACGGCAGCGCCTATATCGCCGCGCACCGGCTCGCCGCCAACAAGATCATGCTGCGCGACGATTTCTCGATGCTGCGCAAGATGTTCAACGAGCCGAACGTGCCGATCGATATCGACATCTGGCTCGAGGAAGGTAACCTGATCGACCTCGGCAATTTCCGCCTCAACGTGATGTACACGCCCGGCCACACCTCGGCCTGCATCACGCTGTTCGACCAGGACAAGGGCCTGCTGTTCGCCGCCGACACGCTGATGCCCGGCGGCGTGATGGGCGGCGTGTTCGGCTCCGGCTCGATCGCCGACTACATCCAGTCGCTGGAGCGGCTGAAGGGCCTCAACTCGAAGATCCTGCTGTCGGGTCATGGCCGGCTGTCCGATACGCCGCAGGATGATGTCCGGATCGCGCTGCAGCGCTCGCACGGCCTGCTCGAGGACACCGCGCAACTGTTCGACGCGCTCGACGCGCGCTCGAATTTCGAGCCGATCATGCAGTCGGTGCGCGACCTCAACAAGCTCGACGATTGACGCTTGGTTCTTCCCCGTCGTTGCGAGCCAACGGGTCGCAATGACGTTCGGGCGACCGAGCACCTTCACATTTGACAAATCCACGCCCGGCCTGTTCAACAGCGGCAACAACAACGCTGAAGAAAACAGGGAGCGAGGACCATGAAGCTTTACGACTCGATCGGACCCAATCCGCGCATCGTGCGCATGTTCATGGCGGAGAAGGGCATCGAGATACCCAAGCAGACCGTCGACCTGCGCAAGGGCGAGAACCGCGAGACGGAACACCTGAAGCGTAATCCGCACGGCCAGATGCCGGCGCTCGAGCTGGATTGCGGCAACTACCTCTCGGAAATTACGGCGATCTGCGAATATCTCGAGGAGAAGCACCCCTCGCCCGCGATGATCGGCACCACGCCGGAAGAGCGGGCGGAATGCCGGATGTGGACGCGCCGCGTCGATCTCAACATCGCCGAGCCGCTCGCCAACGGCTACCGCTTCGGCGAAGCGCTGAAATTCTTCGAGAAGCGCATTCCCGTTGCGCCCGAAGCCTCGCCCGGCCTGAAGATGATCGCCGCCAACCGCATCAAATGGCTCGATGACCAGATGGCCGACGGCCGCGACTATATCTGCGGCAAGCGCTTCACGCTCGCCGACATGCTGCTCTATTGCTGGCTCGATTTCGGCAACCAGGTCGGCCAGCCGCTGGACCAGTCGAACGCCAACATCGTCGCCTGGTTCAGCCGCGTCGGCGCGCGGCCATCGGTGAAGGCGTAGACCTCTCTCTACCGTCATTCCGGGGCGCGCGTAGCGCGAACCCGGAATCTCAAGCCAGTACCCCTGGATTCCCCGATGCGCGATTGCGCATCTGAGGTTCGATGCTCTCGCATCGCCCCCGAATGACGAACTCAAATCACCACCGGCTTGTCCGGCAGCTCGTTCGGGCCGGCCGGCGGCGGAAAATACTTCGCCAGCTCGCGCGACACCGCCTCAATCCCCTTGATCACGCCCTGCTCGAACCGGCCGGCCCGGAAGTCCGTTTCCATCGTGCGGCAGATCGCCTCCCAGCCGGCATGGCTGACCTTCGCGTCGATGCCGCGGTCAGCGACGATCTCGACGTCGCGGTCGGCGAGCAACAGATAGATCAGAACGCCATTGTTGTGATCGGTGTCCCAGATCCGCAAATGCGAGAACACGTCGAGCGCGCGCTCCCGCGCAGGCTGATTGCGGAACAGCGGCACGCCGTCGAGCGCGCCCTCGACGACGAAACGGATTTGGCCGGAATGAGTGGCCTCGCCGGCCTTGATCGCCCGCTCGATGGCGTCGAGCACGCGCGGCGGAAAATCACGCCGCACCCGCCAGCGGTGTTCGAGCAGATGCTTGCCAATGCGCTTGATGCCCATGCCTACCAGCTCCCCGAGGCGCCGCCGCCGCCGAAGCTGCCGCCTCCGCCGCTGAAGCCGCCGCTATCGCTCGAGCTCGAGCCGCTGCTCCAGCCCCCGCCGCCGGACCAGCCGCCGGAATAACCGCCGCCGCGCCGGTACGGTCCCGAGCCTGCCGCCGGACCGCCAAAGTTCAATCCGCCGAAGATCAGCGCCGCGATGGCGGCGAACAGGCCGACCACCAGCGCCGTGGCGAGCGAGCCGGCCACCATCCAGGTGAAGACGCCGACGACACCGCCGGTCGCGACCGAGCCCAACAACCGTCCCAGTATCCCACGCAACACGCCGGCCACGATGATGACGATAAAGATCGTCACCGGATTGGCGAAGTCGACCAGGTTCGGCCCTTGCCAATGCTCGGGCTCCGGCGCCGGCAATTGCTCGCCATTGATCAGGCGGATCATCCGGTCGACGCCGGCCGAGATGCCGCCGGCGAAATCGCCGGCCTTGAATTTCGGCGTGATGTCTTCGTCGATGATGCGATGGGTGACGGCATCGCTCAGCACGCCTTCGAGGCCGTAGCCGACCTCGATGCGCAAATGCCGATCGTTCTTGGCGACGACGAGGAGCGCACCGTCGTCGATCTTCTTGCGCCCGATCTTCCAGGCCTCGGCCACGCGGATCGAGAACTGCTCGATGGTTTCTTCGCCCGTAGTGGGCACGATAAGGACTGCGATCTGGCTGCCCTTGCGGGTCTCCAGATCCTTCAGCCGGTCGGTCAGCGATGCGACATCGCCGGCGGACAGCGTCCCGGTCTGGTCGACGACGCGGCCGGTGAGCGGAGGCACCGCGACCTCAGCCCATGCCGGGCACACCAAGCCCAGCAGGAAGGCGAGCAGGATAACGCGTGCGGCGGTCATCGCGATGCGCGCACGCCGGCGTTATTTCGACGGCGCCGGGGCCGGCGACGGATTATTGAAATCGACCTTCGGCGCGGTCGATATTTCCTTTTCATTGTCGACCGTGAAGTTGGGCTTCTCCTTGTAGCCGAACGCCATCGCGGTCAGATTGTTCGGGAAGGTGCGAATGCCGACGTTGTAGTCCTGCACCGCCTTGATGTAGCGATTGCGCGCCACCGTGATGCGGTTCTCGGTGCCCTCGAGCTGCGCCATCAGGTCGCGGAACAGCGCATCCGATTTCAGCTGCGGATAATTTTCAGTGACGACCAAGAGCCGCGACAGCGCGCTGGTCAATTCGCCTTGCGCCTGCGTGAACTTCTGGAACGCAGCCGGATCGTTGAGCACCTCGGGCGTTGCCTGGATGCTGCCGACCTTGGCGCGCGCGTTGGTGACGCCGAGCAGCACGTCCTTCTCCTGCTGCGCAAAGCCCTTCACCGAGTTGACCAGGTTGGGCACGAGATCGGCGCGCCGCTGGTACTGGTTCACCACCTCCGACCAGCCCGACTTGACCTGCTCGTCATTGGTCTGGATCGCGTTGTAGCCGCAGTTGGTCAGGCTCAATGTCGCCAGCGCTGCGAGCACGGTCCAAAGCTTGCGCATGAAGATGGTCCTCCCCGGTGGATTCCGCGTCAGCTTAACAGATTTTCGCCGGATAATCCCGTGCGGCGGATTTCGCGGCTTCTTTTGCGGATGATGACGCTTGCCTATCCCTGCCCGCGCCGTTCATCATGGCAAAAAAATCGATCGCGGGAGGATCCATTGGCGTCTGAACAATTCGAGACGATGGTTGTCGAACGGCCCGAGCCCGCGATTGCGCGGATCGTGATGAACCGCCCCGAGGCGCGCAACGCCCAGAACCTGCAGATGACCTACGACCTCAACGCCGCCTTCGACCAGGCGGTGCAGGACGACGCGATCAAGGTCATCATCCTCGCCGGCAACGGTCCACATTTCTCGGCCGGCCACGATCTGCGGCCCGGCGCCAAGAACCAGGCCGGCGTCGATTTCCCGCCAGTCGGAAATTGGGGCGGCTTCGCCGAGCCCAACGCCCACGGCCGCTTCGCGCGCGAGCAGGAGATCTATCTGCAGATCACACGGCGCTGGCGCAATCTGGCAAAGCCCACGATCGCGGAGGTGCACGGCAAGTGCATCGCCGGCGGGCTGATGCTGGCCTGGGCCTGCGACCTGATCGTCGCGAGCAGCGATGCCGAATTCTGCGATCCCGTGGTGACGATGGGCGTCTGCGGCGTCGAGTGGTTCGTGCATCCCTGGGAGCTCGGCGCGCGCAAGGCCAAGGAGATGTTGTTCACCGCCGACATCTGGAGCGCCGACGAGGCGCATCGCCTCGGCATGGTCAATCATGTGGTGCCGCGCGGCGATCTCACGTCGTTCACGCTGGCGCTGGCACGGCGCATTGCCGCCAAGCCCGCCTTTGCGCTGAAGCTCTCCAAGGAAGCGGTGAACCGCTCGATCGACATCATGGGGCAGCCAGCCGCGATCGATCAGGCGTTTGCGCTGCATCAGCTCTGCCACGCCCATAATCTCCAGGAATTCGGAATGGTGGTGGACCCCGCGGGTCTGCATCCCTCCGTCAAGAAAACCGCCAACGTGTAGAAAGCCAGATGGACCTCACCCTCAGCGACGAGCAGCGCCTGCTGCGCGAAAGTGCCGACCGCTTCGTGGCGGAGACCTTCACGTCAGATCATCGCAAGAAGGCGGCGAACGACCCGTTGGGCTATTCGCCTGCGATCTGGAAGCAGTTCGCCGAGCTTGGCTGGCTTGCGCTGCCGATCGCCGAAGCCCATGGCGGGCTCGGCGGCGGCGCGATCGAGATCGGGCTGCTGATGGAGGCGTTCGGTCGTGGCCTGGTGTCCGAGCCGTTCCTTTCCACCGTCGTGATCGGCGCCGCACTGGTCGCCGAATGCGGCACCGAGGCGCAGCAGCAGGCGATCCTGCCCAAAGTTGCCGAGGGCGCGCTCACGCTCGCCTTCGCGCATTCCGAGCGCGCCGCGCGCTTCGACCTCGGCCATGTCGACACGACGGCGACCAAGACTGCCGACGGCTGGAAGCTGAACGGCAGCAAGATCGCGGTGCTCGACGGCGCCGCCGCCAACCAGATCATCGTCTCCGCCCGCGCTGCCAGCGCCAACGGCGCGACGGGCAAGCTCGGACTGTTCCTGATGCCGGCGGGAACGGCGGGTCTCGCGCTGCGCGATTACGCGCGGCTCGGTGGCGGCCGCGGCTGCAATCTCGATCTCAGGGATGTGCAATTGCCCGCCGATGCGCTGCTCGGCGACGGCCAGGATGCGCTGTCTGCGATCGAAACCGTGGTCGACCGCGCGATGGCCGCGCTCGGTGCGGAAGCGGTCGGCATCATGCAAACGCTGCTCGACACCACGCTCGAATACACCAAGATTCGAAAACAGTTCGGCCGGCCGCTGTCGGCCAACCAAGTGATCCGTCACCGCCTCGCCGACGTCGCGATGCAGGTCGACGAGGCGCGCTCGATGGCCCTGCGCGCCGCGCTGATGGCCAATGCCGAGCCCG
Organism: Bradyrhizobium sp. Mp19; assembly: GCF_029952935.1. Taxonomy (NCBI): domain Bacteria; kingdom Pseudomonadati; phylum Pseudomonadota; class Alphaproteobacteria; order Hyphomicrobiales; family Nitrobacteraceae; genus Bradyrhizobium; species Bradyrhizobium sp. Mp19. Next base: position 55,764 of record NZ_JASAUT010000031.1, read on the forward strand.
TGGCCCGCAGCCGTGCGGCGTCCGGCGCCAAGGCGAAGATCGGCAAATGCGCGCGCTTCGTCGCCGAGCAGGCGGTGCAGCTGCACGGCGCGATGGGCGTCACCGAGGAGCTCGACATCGGCGCCTATTTCAAGCGGCTGCTCGCCTTCGATACGCTGTTCGGCAACAGCGCCCATCATTACCGCCGCCACGCCGCGCTCAGCGGCCGCGCCCACGCCTAACGGAGAGCGCACCATGGATCTCACCTTCAGCGCCGAGGAACGCGCCTTCGAGCAGGAAGTCCGCGAGTTCATTGCCGGGAGCCTCACGCCGGAGATGAAGCGCGCCACCGCGCTGACGCCGTCGGTGTTCTCCGACCCCGATATCGGCATGGCCTGGCAGCGCGCGCTGCACAAGAAGGGCTGGGGCGCCCCGGGCTGGCCGGTGGAACATGGCGGACCGGACTGGACGCCGGCCCAGCGCTGGATCTTCGAGGCCGAATGCGCCCGCGCCGGCGTGCCCAATGTCAACGTGATGGGGGTGAAGATGGTCGGCCCCGTCATCATCGGGTTCGGCTCGCCCGAGCAGCAGAACTTCTACCTGCCGCGGATTCTCTCCGGCGAAGACTACTGGTGTCAGGGCTATTCCGAGCCGGGCTCGGGCTCCGACCTCGCCTCACTGAAGACCCGCGCGGTGCGCGACGGCGACGACTACGTCATCAACGGCACCAAGATCTGGACCACGCATGCGCACCACGCCAACCGCATGTTCGCGCTGGTGCGCACCAATGACGGCGAGCGGCAGCAGGACGGCATCAGCTTCATCCTGATCGACATGAAGACGCCGGGCATCACCACGCGCCCGATCCTGACCATCGGCGGCGACCACGAGGTCAACCAGGTGTTCTTCGACGACGTCCGGGTACCCGTCGCCAACCGCGTCGGCGAGGAAGGCAAGGGCTGGACCTACGGCAAGTACCTGCTCGAATTCGAGCGCGGCTCCGGCATCGCGTCGGCCAAGCTGCGCGAGGCGCTGAAGACGATCTCCGATCTCGCAGTCTCCGAGATCACCGGCCGTGCCATCGAGGATCCCGACATCGCGATCCCCATGTCGGAGGTCGAGGTCGATATCGATGCGCTCGAGATGACCGAGCTCAGGGTGCTGTCGGCGCTGCAGACCGGGCAGAATCCCGGCGCGGTGTCGTCGCTGATCAAGCTCCGCGTCAGCGAGATCCGCCAGGCGGTGACGCGGCTCGGCGTCGACGTGATCGGCCAGGATGGGCTTGCCGTCGAGCCGGCGCGGCCGTTCTACCGGCTCAACCACGAGCCGGCGATCCCCGAAGAACTGCTGCCGGTGGTGCCGGAATATCTCAACGGGCGCGCCTATACGATCTTCGGCGGCTCGTCCGAGATCCAGCGCGACATCATCGCGAAGATGGTGTTGGGGCTGTAGGGCACCGTCGTTCCGGGGCATCGCAAAGCGATGAACCCGGAACCTCGATGTTATGGCGCGAGATTTCGGGTTCGCGCTGGCGCGCCCCGGAATGACACTACGCCGCCCCCACCTTGGCGTCGCGGATCGCCTGCCAGATCTTCGACGGCGTCAGCGGCGTGTTCAGCTGGATGATCCCGACTTCGCTCAGCGCATCCATCACGCCGTTGGTGATGCAGGGCGGCCCGCCGATCGCACCGGACTCGCCGCAGCCCTTGGCGCCCAGCGGATTGGTCTTGCACGGCGCGGAGCCATCGAGCGTCACCGTGATCGGCGGAATGTCGTCCGCGCGCGGGATGCAATAGTCCTGATAGCTCGCGGTCAGCAGCTGGCCTTCTTCGTTGTAGGCCACTCCTTCGTACAACGCCTGGCCGATGCCCTGGACAACACCGCCATGCACCTGCCCCGTCACCAGCATCGGATTGACCGCAACGCCAACGTCGTCGACCGTGGTGTAGCGCACCACCCGCGTGACGCCGGTCTCGGGATCGATCTCGACCTCGCAGATATGCGTGCCGTTCGGCCAGCTCGGCCCGTCGACATTGCCCTCGCTCTCGACCGAGAGCTTTGCGCCGCTTTCCTTAGCCGCGATCTCGAACAGGCTGATGCGCCTGTCGGTGCCGACCACGGTGAGGAAGCCGTCGCGATACTCGATGTCCTCGACGGAGGCTTCCAGCAAATTGGAGGCCTTGTCGCGCGCCTTGTTGATCATGTCGTTGCTGGAGACCGCAACCGCGGTGCCGCCGACGAACAGCGAGCGCGAGCCGACACTGCCGAAGCCGGTGGCGAGGTCCGTGTCGCCCTGGATGACGTCGATCTTGTCCATGGCGATGCCGAGCGTATCGGCGATCATCTGGGTGTAGGTGGTGGCGAGGCCCTGCCCCATCGCCATCGTGCCGGAATGCAGAATGATGCGGCCCTCGGCGGTCGCGTGCAGCGAGACGTTCTCGGTGTGGGCGCGGCCGCCGGTCCACTCGATGTAGCTGGTCAGGCCGCGGCCGTAGAGCAGGCCCTTCTTCTTCGCCGCCTTCTTGCGCGCGGCAAAGCCGTTCCAGTCGGCCAAATCAGACGCGCGCTCCAGCATGTGCGCGAAGGCACCGGAATCGTACACCTGCCCGACCGCATTGGTGTAGGGCAGCTGCGCCGGCTTGATGTAGTTGACCTTGCGGATGGTGCGCGGATCCATGCCGATCTGGCGCGCGGCCGCATCGAACAACCGCTCGACGATGAACACCGCTTCGGGCCTGCCGGCGCCGCGATAGGCGCCGACCGGCGCGGTGTGGGTCATCACCGACTTCACCTCGAAATGCACCAGCGGCAAATCGTAGACGCCGGTCTGCACGAACGGGCCGAGCACCAGCGGAATGATGTTGGCGGTGCCCGACGAATAGGCGCCGGTGCCGCCGATCGAGCGCACCCGATAGGCCAGCACGCGGCCCTTGGCGTCGAGTGCGAACTCGCCGGTCGAGGTCAGATCGCGGCCATGGGTGCCGCCGACGAACTCGTCGGTGCGGTCGCCGCGCCAGCGGATCTTCTCGTTCAGCTTGGTCGCGGCATAGGCGACGATGCCGTCTTCCGGATACAGGCTGGTCTTCTGGCCGAAGCCGCCGCCGATGTCGCCGACCAGCACGCGCACGCTGTCCTTCGGCCGCTTCAGGATCGATTCCGCCAACAGGTCGCGGGTCGAGCCCGGGGTCTGCGACTGCACGTGGAGAATCAGCCGGCCGGTCTTCTTCTCGATCTCGGCAATGGTCGAGCGCGGCTCCATCGCCGACGGCACCAGGCGCTGGCTGACCAGGTCGAGCGACACCGTGTGCGCGGCGTTGGCGAAGGCTTCCTCGACCTTGGCGGCATCGCCATAGCTCATCGCGGCCACGATGTTGTCGGGCGCCTCCGGCCAGACCGCCGGCGCGCCCGGCTTGATCGCCTCGACCGGATCGACCACCGAGGGCAGCACCTCGTAATCGATCTCGATCGCCTCAGTCGCGGTCTGCGCCAGCACCCGCGAGGTCGCGACCACGGCCGCGACGCCCTCGCCCGCGTAACGCACCACCTCATGAGCCAGCAGGCGCCGCGGCGGCACGGTCATCGGCGAGCCGTCGGGCCGCTTGAAGATCGCAAGCGTCGGCAGCGTGCCGATATCGTCCTTGACGAGGTCGGCGCCGGTATAAACGGCCTTGACGCCGGGCATCTCCAGCGCCGCCTTGGCGTCGATCGACTTGATGTAGGCGTGTGCGTGCGGCGAGCGCAGCACGTGCAGCCAGAGCGCGCCGTCCTGCGGCTTGTCGTCGATGAAATGCCCCTTCCCGGTGACCAGCCGCTGGTCCTCCAGACGCTTGACTGGCTGGCCCGCACCAAAACGCATATTGCCGGGAAGAATGTTCATCAGAGGGTCCTTCGAGCTTCCAAGAATTTCCAGAGAATTTGGCGGGGGTTTTAGCGGATTTTGGCGGCCTGACAACCACGCGCCGGCCGGAGGACAGGCGTGTCGTCGCGCGGCGCGCGGAAGCACAATTCGGTGGCACGCGTCAGGCCAGTGACGACATTATTGCGCCCGGCCGATATCGACGATGGCGACCTCGACATCGCGCGCCGAGCCGTCGCGGTTCACGCTGAGCCGCACTTTCTTGCCGACCCCGATCTGCTCGAGCTGGTCGGCCAGATCGGAGAGCCGGTGGACCGGCTTGCCGTCGACCGCGGTGATCACGTCGCCGAGCTCACCGGTCGACATGTCGACCCCGCGTATCCCGGCGCGCTCGGCCGGCGACCCCGGTGTCGTGCGTACCACGATCAATCCTTCGGCACCGATACGGGTGGCGACCGCCTCATTGGCGGTGACGATGCCGATCCCCGGCGTCGGCACGCGGCCGTTGCGGATCAGCTCGGGCACCACGCGATTGACGATGTCGACCGGGATCGCAAAGCCGATGCCGGCATTCGAGCCCGACGGCGACAGGATCGCCGTGGTCACGCCGATCAGCCGGCCGGCGGAATCGAGCAACGGGCCGCCCGAATTGCCCGGATTGATCGCGGTGTCGGTCTGGATCACATTGGAGATCTCGCGGCCGCTCGAGGTCGGCAGCCGGCGCTTGAGCGCGCTGATGATGCCGCTGGACATCGATTGATCGAGCCCGAACGGGTTGCCGATCGCATAGGCAAACTGGCCGACCTTGAGATCGGACGAGCTGCCGAGCGCCAACGACGGCGGCAGCTTGCGCGCGCTGCGGATGCGCAGCACGGCCAGATCGTAGTTCGGCGCCGTGCCGACGATCTCGGCGCGTACCGCTTCGCCGGAGGCAAAGCGGATCGCGACCTGGCCTGCGTTCTGCACGACATGGTTGTTGGTGACGACGTGGCCGTCATTGTCCCAGACAATGCCGGTGCCCGACGCCGCGCCGCCGCCCTCCTGGTCCTCGCTCAGCGGATTGGCGGCGGTTTGCGTCACCACCTGCACCACCGACGGCGAGACCTTCTCGAAGATCTCGACATTGGCCTTTTCGGCATCCGACAGCGCGCCGCGCTCGGCGACGGCGCGGGCAGCCGGGCCGCTCCACGGCGCCTGACGGATGCTGCCGGCCGCGAAGATCAGCAGAACGGCCGCAATCACGGCCAGGACAAGGACGGTGCGCCGATTCATTGGTGTGCTCCACGCAACAAACGCGCTGAAGAAGCAGAGGTTTCCGGCATGGCCAAGGCGGATTGCCCGGCATTTTGCCGCGCAGCCCCCGACGGCTTCAGGCCAGATCGCGCAACGCCGCCTCGACCACCTTGCGCTGCTCGGCCGCGAGCGGCGCCTGCGGCGGCACGGGGTCGCCGACGTCGTAGCCCTGGCTCGCCAGCCCGGCCTTGATGCAGGCGGCGAGGTTGAAGCGGGCAAACGCCTCGTTGATGCGCCAGAGCTTGCGCTGCAAGGTCATCGCCTCGTCCCAGCGGGTGCGGCGGCACAGATTGTAGAGCTCGACGCTCTGCCGCGGGATGATGCAGGCCGGGCCCGCCATCCAGCCATGGCCGCCGATCAGCATCACCGCGGCCGGAATATGGGCGGAGGCCGAGAACACTTTCAGGCTGTCGCCGCAGCGGTTCATGATCGACAGCAGCCGCCCGGTGTTGGTCGAGGCGTCCTTGATGTAGCCGATGCGCGGATGCTCGGCGAGCCGCGCGATGACGTCGAGCGTGAGGTCGGAGCGCTGGAAATTCGGATTGGTGTAGATCACGACCGGAATGTCGACGGCATCGGCGATGGCGCGGAAATAGGATTCGACCTGCGCATCGGCGATCGGGAAATAGGCCTCCAGGATCGCGAGTATGCCGGTCGCGCCGCGCTTCTGGTAGGCCTTGGCCTGCGCCACAGCATCCGCCGTCGAGGTCGAGGCGACGCCGGCCACCACGGGCACGCGGCCCTGCGCGGCCTCGATCGTGGTCTGCACCACCTGCATGCGCTGCGCATTGTTGAGATAGGCGAACTCGCCGGTCGAGCCGAGCGGCGTCAAGCCGTGGACGCCGGCCTTGACCAGATCGTCGCAGAGCCGGCCCAGCACCTCGGTCCGGACATGGCCGGCGGGGTCGACCGGGGACACCAGGTACGGAAAGACGCCGTGGAAATCAGTCATTTGCGAGCCTCGTTGACGGCGAGACATAATCGGGATCGTGCGCAAAGGGAAGCGGCGCGCCGCTGCGCAAGGCGCCGAGCACCGCTGCGAAATCCGTCCCAGCGCGGAAGCCGAGCAGCCGTTCGGCCTTGCCGGCGTCGTAGATCCGGCCGATCGATTTCGGCAGACGCCAGCCGCGCCGCGCGAACAGCGCCGGCGCATCAGGGAAATGGCGCGCGATCACGCCAGCCGCGTCCGTCTTCAGGTCGGCGACGTCGCCGCGCGCAAACGGCGTCGGCGCGCTGATCACAAAGACCTCGAAGCCGCGGATCTTGTCCAGCGCCACGACATGGGCATCGGCGGCGTCCTCGACCGTGAGGCGGCGGTACAGCAGCTCGGTCGCCTTCAGGTTCTCACCATGGATGTCACGGATGGTGTCGTCATCCTCGGGGAAGAAGCGGCTGGTGCGCAACACCGCGCAGTTCAGCCCGTGCTCGCGACTATACAGGCGGCACAGCCCTTCAGCGGCGAGTTTTGTCACTCCGTAAATGTTGCGCGGCTCGAGCGGTCCTGTCGTCTCGTCGAGCCACACCGCAGCATGGCCTTCCTCGTCGCGGATCGCCTGCGAGATCATCAGCGAGGTCGTCGAGGTGAAGACGAAACGGTCGTGGCCGGCAGCCACTGCTGCCTGCAGCAAATTGAGCGTGCCTGTGACGTTGACGTCGACAAAGGCCTGCGGCGCGAACCGCGCGATATCGGGCTTGTGCAGCGCCCCGCCATGGATCACGGCCTCGATGCCGTGATCGGCGAACACACGCTCGACCACCGATCGTTCGGCTACCGAGCCTGTGACATCGGTCGCCTCACCCGCGACGACGTCGAGGCCGACCACGTCATGGCCGGCCTGTCGAAGCCGCGGCGCGAGGAAACGGCCGAGCCAGCCGGAGGAGCCGGTCAACAATATTCGCATGAATTCCGCCCGGCCCGCGCCTTTCAGAACACCTTGGCGATCGCGGCCTGCGCATCGCCCTGGATCTGCTTCAGATGATCCGGCCCGCGGAAGCTTTCGGCGTAGATCTTGTAGACATCCTCGGTGCCGGAGGGACGCGCGGCGAACCAGCCCGCCTCGCTTTCGACCTTGATGCCGCCGAACGGCTGGTCGTTGCCCGGCGCCTTGGTCCTGACCGCGCGCACGGCATCGCCGGCGAGCTGCGTCATGTTGAGTTGCTCGGGCCCGAGCGCCTTCAGCGCGTTCTTCTGCTTCGGCGTCGCCGCCACATCGATGCGCTCGTAATAGGGAACGCCGAGTTCGGCGGTCAGCTCGCCAAACAATTCACTCGGATCACGCTCGGTCCTGGCGATGATCTCGGCTGCCAGGAGGCCGAGGATGATGCCGTCCTTGTCGGTGGTCCACACCGAGCCGTCGCGCTTCAGGAACGAAGCGCCCGCGCTCTCCTCGCCGGCAAAGCCGAAGCCGCCGCTGCCGAGCCCGTCGACGAACCATTTGAAGCCGACCGGCGTCTCGACCAGCTTGCGGTTCAGCTTCTTCGCCACGCGATCGATGATCGAGCTCGACACGATGGTCTTGCCGATCGCGGCGTCCTTGCTCCATTGCGGCCGGTGCGCGAACAGATAGGCGATCGCGGTGGCGAGGAAGTGGTTCGGGTTCATCAGCCCGTTCGAGCGGGTCACGATGCCGTGGCGGTCGGCGTCGGTGTCGTTAGCGAAGGCGACGTCGAACCGGTCGCGCATCCCGATCAGGCTCGCCATCGCATAAGGCGACGAGCAGTCCATCCGGACCTTGCCGTCCCAGTCCGCGGTCATGAAGCGGAAGGTCGGATCGACGGCCTCATTGACGACGCTGGCGCTGATGCCGTAGCGCGCGATGATCGGCTGCCAGTAGTGCACCGCCGCGCCGCCGAGCGGGTCGATGCCGATCTTGACGCCGGCGGACTTGATGAGCGCCAGATCGACGGTGTTGCCGAGATCGGCGACATAGGGCGTGATGTAGTCGTGCAGATGCGTGGTCGCGGCCTTGCGCGCGCGATCGTAGAGCATCCGCGCCACGCCCTTGAGGCCGGTCTCGATATAGCGGTTGGCGTTCTTCTCGACCACGGCGGTGACATCGGTGTCGGCCGGGCCGCCATGCGGCGGATTGTATTTGTAGCCGCCATCCTCCGGCGGATTGTGTGACGGCGTGATGACGACGCCGTCGGCAAGGCCCGTGCTGCGGCCCTTGTTGTAGCTCAGGATCGCGTGCGAGATCACCGGCGTCGGCGTGTAGCCGCCCTGCGCATCGATCATGATCTCGACGCCGTTCGCCGCGAACACCTCGACCGCGCTGGCCAGCGCCGGCTCGGCCAGCGCATGGGTGTCGATGCCGATGAACAACGGCCCGGTGAGGCCCTTCTCGCGCCGGTAATCGCAGATCGCCTGCGTGGTGGCGAGGATATGGTCCTCGTTGAAGGAATTCTTCAGCGACGAGCCGCGATGGCCCGAGGTGCCGAACGCAACCCGCTGGGTAGGATCGGTGGCATCGGGCTTGCCGGCAAAATAGGCCGTGACGAGCCGCGGCACATTGGCGAGCGAGGCGGGATCGATGGGTTTGCCGGCGGCAGGATTTGGTGCAGTCACGTGACCTCTCAGATCTGGTATCGCCGACCATCTGCGCAATGGTGATGCCATTGCGTGACATCTTGGCGTGCTACCATGGCGGCTTACGTTCAATCAAGCCGAGGGCTTTTCGTTCCTTGCCCACCGCAGCCATGCTTCAGCTTCTTGTTTGAGCATGATCTCCGCGCAAACGCTTTGCGTTTGTCGCGAGGGAAAACCGCTTCGCACTTTGCGCTAACGCGGCCTTTCGGGTCCGGATCATGCTCTACGACACATCGATCTGCTGCACCTTCTCGCGCAATTCGTCGACCAGCACCCGCTTGTTCTCGGTATAGTCGATCGGCACCACGACGAGGTGCACGCCGCCGCCGGAGAACGCCCGTTCCAGTGTCGGGACGATCGCATCCGTGCTCGCGATCCGCGAACCCTTGGCGCCGTAGCTTTCAGCGTATTTGACGAAATCCGGATTGCCGAAGGTCAGGCCGAAATCCGGAAAATGATCGACCGCCTGCTTCCAGCGGATCATGCCGTAAGCGGAATCCTCCAGGATCAGGATCACCAGATTGAGCTTGAGGCGGACCGCGGTCTCGAGCTCCTGCGAGTTCATCATGAAGCCGCCGTCGCCGCACACCGCGAGCACGCGGTTGTTCGGATACAGCATCGCCGCCATCATCGCCGACGGCAGACCGGCGCCCATGGTCGCGAGCGCGTTGTCGAGCAGCAGCGAGTTCGCGAGCAGCGTGCGGTAGTTGCGCGCGAACCAGATCTTGTACATGCCGTTGTCGAGCGCGACGATGCCGTCCTCCGGAATGACCTGCCGCACATCGTGCACGATGCGCTGCGGCGTCGGCGGCCAGCGGCCCTCGGTGGCGCGATCGGTGATCTTCGCCAGAATGCCCTGGCGCAGGCTGAGCAGCGCGCTGGCATGCGGCAGCTTTCCCTCGACCCGATCGGCCAGCAGCTTAAGGCTCGGACCGACGTCGCCGATCACCTCGCATTGCGGGAAATAGACCTGCTCGACCGTTGCCGGCATGTAGCTGACATGGATCACCTGCGGGCCCTTCGGGCCCATGATGAAGGGCGGCTTCTCGACCGTGTCGTGACCGATCGCGATGATGAGGTCGGCGCGGTCGATCGCCTCGTGCACATAGTCGCGCTCGCTCAGCGCGGCGGTTCCCATATACTGATTGGTGCCGCCGGATACCGTGCCCTTGCCCATCTGCGTCGTGAAGAACGGGATTTTCGTGCGCCGCACGAAATCGCCGATCCCGGCAGTCGAACGCGGACGCGATGCCGCCGCACCAAGCATGATCAGCGGGCGCTGTGCCTTCAGGATCATGTCAGCGGCGCGGTCGAGCGCGGCGGCGTGCGCGATCGGAATCTCGATCGGATGCGGCGGTATCATTTCGACCGGCGTCGTCTCGTCGCCTGCGATGTCTTCCGGCAGCTCGAGCAGCACCGGCCCCGGCCGTTCCTGCGTCGCAATGCGGAAGGCGTCACGGACCAGCGTCGGAATGGTCGCGCCGCTGACGATCTGCAGCGACAATTTGGTTAGCGGGCGGAACGTGTTGACGATGTCGACGATCTGGAACTTGGCCTGCCGGCTGCTCAAGATGCCCTTCTGGCCCGTCAGCATCACCATCGGCATCGCGCCGAGCAGCGCGTAGGCGGCGCCGGTAGTGAGGTTGAGCGCGCCGGGGCCGAGCGTCGTCATGCACACACCGGGCTTACCGGTCAGCCGGCCATAGGTCGCCGCCATGAACGCCGCAGCCTGCTCGTGGCGGGTGACGATCAGCTTGATCGAGGATTTGCGCAGGCTCTCGACGACGTCGAGATTCTCCTCGCCGGGAACGCCGAACACCCGCTCCACGCCCTCATTCTCGAGGGCCGCGACCAGCAAATCGGAACCTTTGACCATCTCAGCCTCGCATCGTTGATTGCATGCCGCGCACGGAGCATATCCGCATCGCGCGCTGCCGGAAACTCCCTCGCGATCTCACGGCTTGTGCGCCCTGATCCAGGCGTCGGCGGCGGGCAGCACGCGCGCGGCAAGATCGGCTGAAATTGCGATCGCCTGCACGGATCGCGCCACCATCACCCGTCCGCCGGTGGTTGATTGCGACGGAGCAAACGCGGCGAGTTCCGCCGCGTGGTCCTCATCGGTAAAATTGGTCATGAAGTTCGGCACGAACTGGTCGCGGAAGTTCGGCCCCTGCCTTGCCAGCAAGATATCGAAATTGGTCCGGACGAAGTCCCAGGCGAGCTGTGGCTGCTCGCCTGCGGACGCAACCGCGTTGATCATCCCCGTCACGATCGTATCGGGCAATTCGTTGGTCAGCGTCAACGCCAGCGTCGCCCGCGCCAATTCGGCATCGCGGGCGCTTGCCGCCGCGAGATAATAACGCAGCCGTTCATTGGTCGCCGTGCTGTTGCGCGCCAGCGCGAGCAATTTGTCATAGGTTGCCCGATCGGCGGTCACACCGACAACATGCGTGACGGCATCGCGCAATGCGGTCGGAAGCGAATTGGGATCATCGACGAATGCCGCAAAGCGCCGCTTCGCTTCCGCCACAATAGCCGCATCCCCGAGGTCGCTAAGCGTCGAGATCAGGCTTGCACGCAACAACGCAGTGTCATCGCCGCCTGAACCGGCGCCGTCCCATCCGATCCGATCGAACACCGGGCGCAGCTTGGCGCGGGCATAGGCCTGGATCACCGGCTGCTCGGTGCGGCCGCGCGACAGGCGGTTCAGCGCCGCGAATGTCGAGATCACCTGGTCCCACACCGCGCGATGGTCACCGGCATCGAGCGCGTCGAGCAGCGCGAGATAGGACGGCGCCTCCGCGCGGCCCGCCTGCACCAGCGCCCAGCTGTCGGTGACGACATTGAGACGGTCGGCGACCTGCATTTGCGGGAAGGCGTTCAACAACGCCGCACGGTTCTTCGGACCGTACTCGACCCTGTAGTAGCCGACATCGCCGAGATTGACCTTGATCGCATCGCCGCAGGCGCCGGCCGGGATATTGGTGCTTCCCTTCAGCAATATCTCGTCAAACGGCCTGCCATGCGCCGGTCCGACCGCGACCGGAATCTGCCAGTTGCGGGCCGGCAGCGGCGGATTGTTGGCCGGCACGATCACGAAGCGATCCTGCCGCAAGGTCAGGCGTTGCGCCACGCCATCGCAAGCCGCCTCGGCCACGACCAGCGGCACGCCGTCCTGCTCGGTGAACGAGGCCGCGATACCGGCGATCGTCTTGCCGCCGGTACTCTCGAGCGCCTGCCAGAGATCAGCGGTCATCGAGTTGCCGTAGGCATGCGCGGCCATGTATTTGCGGATGCCGTCGCGGAACGCCTGTTCGCCGAGATAGTTCTCGAGCATGCGGATCAGCGCCTGCCCCTTGTTGTAGGTAATGGCGTCGAATGCCGTGACCGCTTCACTGTGATCGGCAATCGGCTGCTGGACCGGATGCGAGGTGCGCCGCGCATCGAGCGTCATGGCGAACTGCTTCGCGCCGTAGCCGTTCAGCCAGCCCTGCCACTCTGGATAGAACTGCTCCGAGGCCTTGGTTGCCATCCAGCTGGCAAAGCCCTCGTTGAGCCAGAGATTATCCCACCACGCCATGGTGACGAGATCGCCGAACCACATATGCGCCATCTCGTGCGCGATGATCGCGAAGATGCCGCGCCGCGCGGTCTCCGCAGAGGTCGCGGGATCGAACAGCAGCCGGCTCTCGAAGAAGGTGATGCCACCCCAGTTCTCCATCGCGCCGCCGAACCCGCCGGGAACGGCGATCAGGTCGAGCTTCGGCAGAGGATACTTCACGCCGAAATAGTCGTTGTAATAGGCGAGCAGCTTCACCGCGCTGTCGAGCGCGAACCGGCCCTGCCCGCCCTTGCCCTCCGTCGTCACCACGCCGACCGTGACGCCGCCGGCATCCGCTGTGACGCGCTCGAGTTCGCCGACGGTGAGCACGAACAGATAGCTCGACATCTTCGGCGTCGGCGCGAACGTAACCTTCTTGAGATCGCCGGCGACCGGCTCTTCGCTGGTCACCGGCATGTTGCCGACCGCGAGCAGATTGCGCGAAATGACGACGGTCAGCGCGAAGCTCGCCTTGAACGACGGCTCATCCCAGCACGGGAAGATCCGCCTTGCATCGGCCGGCTCCAGCTTGCTGGAGATCATCCGCTTGATCCCGATTTTGGTCGGGTAATCGACCGAGAACAGGCCGGTGCCGAATTTATTGATCTGCGCCGTGAAGGCGATGCGCAGCTTGTGGCGGCCGGCCGCGAGCGGCTTGGCGAAGGTCAGCGTCGCGGTCTGCGCGGCGGCGTCGGTCGCGACCTCCGCGCGCTGCGCGCCGTCATCGATCGTGACCCCTGCGAATGCCGTGTTGATCGCGTTCAGCGTCAGCTGCGCGGTCGCCTCGCGCACCTCGATGTCGACGGTCTCCACCCCAGGCAGAGCGAGGCTGGCGATGTCAGGCGTCAGCTCGATCGCGTAATGCAACGGGACGACCGTCTTCGCGAGCTTTCCGGGCGTGTGGTCGAACGAAAATGTCTGCTCGGCCTGCGCGCTTGCGGCCATCGCCAAAGCCAAGCCGATCGCAGTGGCAAGACGCCGCAGCAGCGCCCTTCGGACATGGGTTGCAGGCTTGTTCATCGCGCGCAGCTCACGGGGATCTCGGGGATATTCGGATGTCATTGCGGAAGGACGTAGCAGGCAATCTAGTAGAGAAAATGTCGCCACAAAACTGACAACTCCGCGACATTGGCGTCACAATGCTTCGCATTGATTGGTGCGCCGCTCGCCACGCCGCTTTGGCCTGCTGACCCTTGTTGCTCAACGGCGGGATGGAAGGTTAACGTACGGCTCGCATTCCAGCGGCAACGTCCGCGACGGGAGACAACAATGTTCGGAAAGTTCTCGCGCCGGCAGTTTGCGAGCCTCGCAGGCCTCTCGGCGCTCGGTTTGACCGGCCCCGCCGAGGCTGCAAACCGTGCGTCGCGGCCGGACGGCACAAACTTTCCCACGGGCTTCGTCTGGGGCACCGCGACCTCGTCCTACCAGGTCGAGGGCGCGGTCAATGAGGACGGCCGCGGCCCATCGATCTGGGACACATTCACCCATACATCGGGCAAGATCGAGGACGGCTCGACCGGCGATCGCGCCAACGACCACTATCACCGCTACAAGGAGGATGTCCGCCTCATCAAGGAGCTCGGCGCCAGGGCCTATCGCTTCTCGATTGCCTGGCCGCGGGTGTTTCCCGACGGCACCGGGGCGCCGAACCCGAAGGGCCTCGACTTCTACAACCGCCTGGTCGACGAGTTGCTTGCGAACGGCATCGAGCCCTACGCCACGCTCTATCACTGGGACCTGCCGCAGGCGTTGCAGGACCGTGTCGGCGGCTGGCGCTCGCGCGACACCTCGAAGGCATTCGGCGACTATGCCGGCTACGTGGCGCAGCGACTGACCGACCGCGTGAAGAACGTCTTCACCCTCAACGAAGTCGGGCGTTTCCTCCCCTTCGGCTATGCGCTCGGCGTCGACGCCCCCGGGCTGAAGCTGCCGGCGGGCGAGGTGAACCAGGCGCGCCACCACGTCGCGCTGGCGCATGGCCTTGCGGTGCAGGCGATCCGCGCCAAAGGCCGTGCCGGCACGCGGGTGGGGCCGGCCGAAAACATCACCGCCTGTGTCCCCGCCTTCAACACGCCGGAGAACATCCGCGCCACCGAGATCGCGACCCGCGAGCTCAATGCGGGTTTTCTCGGTGTCGTCCTCGAAGGCAAGTACACCGAAGGCTTCCTGCAATATGCCGGCGCGGATGCGCCCAAATTCACCGCGGACGAGCTGAAGATCATCGCACAGCCCAATGATTTCGTCGGGCTGAACATCTACGCGCCGCAATGCTACATCCTCGCGACCGATAATGCGCCCGGCTGGAAGCCGCTGCCGATGCCGGCTTCCTTCCCGCATATGAGCTCGGAATGGCTGCGGATCGCGCCAGAGACGATCTATTGGGCGCCGCGGATCGCCGCCAAGCTGTGGAACATCAAGAGCATCTATATCAGCGAGAACGGCACGTCCGGCGAGGACAGGGTGCATCCGGACGGGCAGATCTACGACCTCGACCGCATCATGTTCCTGCGCAACTACCTTGCGCAGTTGCAGCGCGCGACCGCCGACGGGGTCCCGGTCCACGGTTATTTCCTGTGGAGCCTGATGGATAATTTCGAATGGATCTTCGGCTACGAGAAGCGCTTCGGCCTCTACCGGGTGGATTTCGAGACCCAGGCCCGGGTGCCGAAATTGAGCGCGGCATTCTACCGCGACGTGATCGCGCGCAACGCGATCGGGGTTTGATCTATCCGGCCTGCGGGCGCGCGCCGGACCACGCACGCTTCAGCAGGTCGCGGATGCCGCTCTCCTCGATCGGCCGCGGATTCCAGTAAGGGTTTTTGGTGGCGAGCGCGGCGGCCTTTGCGATGCCGTCTTCGGGCATGCCGATCTCGGCGAGCGAACGCGGCGCGCCGAGCCTTGCCGACAGATCGAACAGGCCGTCGGCGGCGTCAGCCGCTCCGAGCGCCCTCGCCGCGCGGCTGACTGCATCGCGGGCGGCCGGTGTGTTGTAGGCGATGGTGTGCGGCAGCAGCACCGCATGGGTCTCGGCATGCGGCAGGTCGAACAGCGCGCCAACGGTGTGGCAGAGCTTGTGATGCAGCGCCATGCCGACGGTGCCGAGACAGACCGCGCACAGCCAGGCGCCGTAGAGGGCGTCGGAGCGCGCGTCGAGATCGTGCGGCCGCGCGATCACCTCCGGCAGCGACGAGGCGAGCTTCGCAATCGCCTCTTCCGCCATCAGCGAGGTGATCGGATTGCCATCCCGCGCGTACAGCGCCTCGGCCGCGTGTGCGATGGCGTTGAGGCCGGAGATCGCGGAGAATTTGGCCGGCATCGAGACGGTCAGGTTGACGTCGTAGATCACGGCCTCGGGCAGGATCTTCGGCGATGATTGCGTGGTCTTGACGCCGTCGACGGTCTCGCCGAGCACCGGCGTCATCTCGGAGCCGGCATAGCTCGTCGGCACGATCAGTTGCGGCAGGTCGGTGCGCAGCGCGATCGCCTTGCTGAGGCCGGTCGCGGCGCCGGCACCGATCGCAACCACGCCGTCCGGCTTGAGCTCGCGGACGATCTCCATCGCACGTTCGGTCACCGCGACCGGCGTGTGCACCACTGCACCGTCGAACAATCCGGCCACACGGCCGCCGGTCAGGTCAGCGAGATCGCCGAGCTCGGCCTGCTGCCGCCGGCTCGCCAGCACCAGCGCGCGGCTGATGCCGAGCCGGTCGAGCTCGTCCGCCAACTGCGCGACCGTGCCGACCCCGAACACGACCCGCATCGGGCTGACCTGGTAGGTGAACGGCTGTGCCATGGCGATTTCCGAAGCGTTGGTCAGCCGCGGCGCCAGTCGCGCGGCGTGCAGCCGAAGCGGTGCCTGAAGCGCCGCGTGAAATGCGACAGGTCGGAGAAGCCCCAGTCGAACGCGATGTCGCCGATCGTGCGCCCGGCGATCGCGGGGTCCCTCAGATCGCGCGCCGTGCCGTCGAGGCGGCGGTCCATCACATGGCTGGCGAATGTCGTGCCGGCGCGCTCGAACAGCTTGTGGACGTAGCGCTCGCTGATGCCGATCGCAGCCGCAATGGCGGCAACGCCGAGCCCGGGCTCGCGCAGCCTGCGGTCCACGGCGCGGCGCAGCGCAAGCCACGTCGCATCGGCAAGGCCGGCGCTCTCGGCGGCGCCTGCGCGGCCGCTGCGCGACAGGCTAAGCGCGACCAGATCGAGCAGCACGCCGAACAGCCGCGCGTTGTCCGCATCCGAAGCACGGAGCGCCGATGTGTTCAAGACCTGCGCCGTTTCTGTGATGAGATGGCCGACGAAGGGATCATCGGAGACCCGCGCCGGCGCGGCCTCGGGCGCCGACGGCAGCCGTTCATCCAGCGCCTCGGCCGGCACCCAGAACGAGGCGACCTGCAGCGCCGGGCCGCGGTCGTGCAGCAGCGCAAAGCGCTGGCCGCTGTCGAAGATTCCGACCTGTCCCGGCGACAGGCTGATCTCGCGTCCCGCCTGCTGGATCCGGCAGCGGCCGGCGAGCTTCAGATTGAGGTAGTAGCAGCGCCGGCTTGACGCGGCGATGTCGGCAGCGGAGCGTCGCACGATATGCTCCGGGAAGCTGACCCGGTTGACCGCGCCGTCGCCGAGTCCAACGGTCTCGACCCGGGCGAGGAAGCCTGGCGTCGCCGGCGGCTCCGGCGTCAGGTTCATGAAGGCCTGGCAGATCGCCTCGCGATAATAGGCAAACTGCTCGCCCGGCCTGGTGTCCGCGGTATTCCAGCTCAGTTTGCGCGAGCGATCCGCGGCGGCGATTTGCTGCATCAGTTCACTCCGAGCCCAGTCCGGTTCGCTCACAGCCAAGCGCGTTCCGCGGGTCCAGGTCAATATCCAGGTCAGTATCCATCAGGAAGCGGATGAAACTTGCGCGTATCCCGGTCCGTCCGGACGCGGCAATCGATCTAACCAAACCAGACAGGGAGGTACAACATGTCGACCTATGTTCTCGTCCATGGCGCCTGGCATACCGGCGCCGAGTTTGAACCGGTTGCGGCCGTTATCCGCAAGGCCGGCCATGTCGTCCACACCCCGACCATCAAAGGCAACCGGCCCGGCGACCGGAAGGACTCCGGCCTTGCCGAGGCGATCCAGTCGATCGTGGATTACCTCGCCGAGCACAATCTGAATGACATCGTGCTGGTCGGCCACAGCTATGGCGGCATGGTCATCACCGGCGTTGCCGACGCCGCCGCGAACCGCATCCGCCGGCTGGTCTACTGGAACGCGTTCGTGCCCAACAATGGCGAGTGCCTCAACGACATGGTGCCGCCGCACTATGTCGGCCTGTTCGATGCGATCCACGCCGAGCGCGGCGACGGCTCGGTGGTGCTGCCGTTCCCGATCTGGCGCGAGGCCTTCATCAACGACGCCGACCTCGAGACGGCGCAGCGGGCCTATGACAAGCTCAATCCGCACCCGTTGAAGACCTTCCAGGACAAGATCGCGCTGCGCACCAATCCCGCCGAGATGCCCATCGCGAAATCCTACGTGAACTGCATCGAGGACACCGCGATGCCGCACAGCCTGCCCTGGCATCCGCGGTTGTCGGAGAAGCTCGGGCTGTTCCGCCTGGTCCAGGTGCCGGGCAGCCACGAGCTGTGCTTCTCTAATCCCGAGCGCCTCGCGCAGGCCTTCCTCGACGCCGGCCGCGATTAGGCCACCGCCCTGTATGCCGGCGCGGTCGCGAGGAAGCGGGCATAGGCGTCCGCATCCGGCGGCGTGAACTTTTCGACGAGCGGGTTGCGGCGCGACGCCTTGGTGCCGATGTCGGCGAGCAGCTCGTCGAAATGCTTGAAGTGATAGGGCGCGACGCACAGCCCGCCATAGACGCCCGCTGCCGGGCGCTCGACGCGCTTGAAGTTCAGCATCATCGCGATGTTGCTATTCATCTCGGCCGCGCTCGGCTGCCGTGCCAGCTGGCCGTCGGCGTAGCGCACCAGCCAGTTCGCGGCGAGATCGGCGCACAGCACGGTGCAGAAGCTCGAATTGAAGCCGACAAAGCCCATGTCGGGCAGATCGGGATTGGCGATCAACCGATAGAGCCGGTACTGCCCGTCGGGCTCGACCAGCTTGTTCTGATACTCCTCGGGCAGGAACGGCACGCCGAGCTTGTAGCCGATCGCGAGCACCGCGACATCGGCCGCGACGCGCTGGCCGCAGCTCATCACGATGGTCTTGCCGTCGTAATGGTCGAAGGTGCCGCGCACCGCCTTGATCCGGCCGTCGGCGACCATCGGATAGAAGCCGGGCGTTGCGATCGGCACCGAGCAGTTGACGCCGTCCTCGATCCGCTCCTTCGGCACCATGCCGCATTGCTTCAGCTTGAGCTGCATCTTCAGCATGCTTTCGAGCCCGCGCCAGTTCGCCCACACGAACGGCTTTGCCACGACATGCGCAAGGCGCGCCATCGGTCCGATGCCCCAGCTCGCAAACATCTGCTCCTGGGCGCGGATGTAGAGGATGCGCTTGAAGTTGACGAGGCCGCCGACGAAATAGGGAATCCGCCAGACCGGCTCGCGAAACACGATGGTGACTTCGCTGGCGCCGGAATTGACCGCATTCACCGCGATGTCGGTCGCCGATTTGGAGCCGCCGAGCACCACTACCTTGCGGCCCTTGGCAAGCGCTGGATCGCTGTATTGCGACGAATGCAGGATTTGCCCGCCGTGCGCCTTGAAGCCATCCTCGCCGGCCAGCGGCAAGGTCTGCGGCTCGTTGAACTGCCCGGTGCAGACCGCGACGAAGTCGAAATCCTCGTGGCCGGTGGCGCCGTCGGTCGAGCGCAGCGCCAGCGTCCAGCCCGGCCTGCCGTCGGCACGGCGCTTCATGCCTTCGACCTTGGTGTCGAACCGCATCGCGCCGTCGAGCCCATGGCTGCGGGCGTAGTCGCGCAAATAGGCATGGACCTGCGGACCCTTCGGCCATTCCGGATAGGCCTCCGGCATCGCCTTGTCGGTGTAGCGATAGAGCTCCTTCGGGCTCTGGGTCTGCACGTCGGGATAGGAGCGCGCCGGCTCCCAAACCCCGCCGAGATCGCCGCTGCGCTCGATGATGGTCACCTTGTGGCCGCGACCGGCAAAGGCCTTGCCGGCGGCGAGCCCGGAAATGCCGGCGCCGATGACGCACACATGCTTCTGCTTGACCATGAAACCGCTCCGAATTGAATGAACAGGTCCAATTTCGTTAGGCGCACGCGTCCCCGTCATCGCCGGAGCCAGCCCCGGCGATTGCCGCCTCGCGTGCGTATTGTCTGTTTGGCCGCCGGCTAGTCGTTGGCTTCCGGCGGCAGAAAATCCACCTCGTGCTCGGCGGAGATACGCACCACCTCGACGGGGTCCTGCAGATTGTGCAGCTTCTCGAACAGCGCCTCGAGCTTCTGCATCGGCGACACCCAGAACAGCGCCCGCGCCGGCTTGTCCGACTTGTTGAAATAGCCGTGCGGGATGCCGCGCGGCATGCGCACGAGGTCGCCGGCCTTGGCCTGCACCCAGACGCCGTCGAGCTTGAGGTCGAGCACGCCCTCCTGCACCAGGATGAACTCGTCCTGGGTCGGGTGGATGTGCACCGGCACGAACTGGCCGGGGTCGCTGTTGGTCTCGAACGCGAAGGTCGAGTCGGTAATCGCCTTCGGATAGTAGACCTGGCCCAGGATATTCCAGGTCTTGCCGCCGTAGCCGGTGCCGGTTCGGGTAATGCCTTTTTCGAGCGTGCCCATGTCAGCCTCTCCAGTTTTGATGCGCATTGCCGGCACGGAGCCTGTCGCCGGCCGCTGAGGCTGTCTAGCCGATAAACGAATCCGCACCTGGCACCTCATGCTGCAATGCGGGAGCGCGGCGCCGGCCGGCTGCTGCCCAATGCCGCCGCATTCGCCTGCGCTCAGATCGGGCAGTTTGCGCGACGAAACGGCGTTCCCCTTTGCCGCGGGATGCTCTAGGCTGCATGATGTTTTAGGCCTCAAACAACTCCGGACGGCCGGCGTGACTGCTGTTGGCAACGAGGTTTCGGCAAGCGCAAATTCTCCAAGCGCAAGGCTGACGGAGTTCGCACGGGTCGCGACTGATCGCGTCGATGACGCGGCGGAAGCGATCGGCCGCATCTTCTGCCCGCACGATCTGACGCCGGTCGATCATTCCGCGAGCAATTTCTCCGCGCATCACAATTGCGCCGACTTCGACGGCTTCTCCGTCAACTATGTCGCCTATGGCGGATCGGTCGCGATCAATCCCGGCTGCCTCGACCGCTTCTTCCTGTTGCAGATGCCGCTGTCCGGCTCGGCCTCGGTGCGGACCGCCGCGCGCGAGCTCACCACCGGACCACGACACACCGCCTCGCTGCTGTCGCCGACCATTCCGACCGAAATGACCTGGCGCGGCGACTGCGCCCAGCTGATCTTGCTGCTCGACCGCAGGCTGGTCGAGCATCGCGCCGCGGCGCTTGGCGGCGTGCCGGTGAGGCCGGTCGAGTTCGACCCGGCCGTCGCGCTGAGCGGGCCGCTCGGGCAGACGCTCTCGGCCCGGATCGAGCATCTTGTCACGGCGGCCGAGCAGCTCGGGCCGCGCAAGACCTTGTCGGCGATCGCGGCGGCCGATTGGCGCGAGTCGTTTCTCAATGCCCTGCTCAACGGGCAGCGGCACAGCCTGAGTTCGGCGATCGATGTCTTCAACGGCCGCACTGAGGCCCAGCCGGCCGCCTTGAAACGCGTGCGCGCCTATCTGGAGAGCCGGGCGACCGAGCCGCTGGACCTCGCCGAGCTTGCGGAGATCGCGGGCACCGGCATCCGCGCGCTGCAACTCGGCTTCCGCCGTCACTTCGGCACCACCGTGTCCGAGATGTTGCTCGACATCCGCCTCGCCCATCTGAACGCCCGCCTCAAGACGGCGCGGCCGGGCGAACGCATCGTCGATATTGCATTCGACCTCGGCTTTACCCATCTGAGCCGGATGGCGAGCGCCTACCGCGCCAAGTTCGGCGAGAGCCCGAAGGCGACCCTGCAGCGGCTGAGCTGAGCGGCAGTTCCGGGCGGCCCGGCCACGCCCTGCCCATCCGGCCAGTATCGCCGTCAGCCGCGACATCCCAGATTGAGGGAAGCCAACGGAGTTTCCCATGACCGAACCGAATATCCTGTCCTCGCTGTCGTCAGCCCTTGCGGAGACCATTGCGCGCGCCGCGCCCGCAATCGTCTCCGTGCATTCGCATCGCGCACGCGCCTCCGGCTTTGTCTGGAAGGCGGGCCTCGTCGTCACTGCCGACGAAGCGCTGGCCGACGAGGGCGAGATCGAGATCCAGTTCGCCGACGGCAGCCGCGGGCCCGCGACCGTCGTCGGACGCGACCACACCACCGACATCGCGCTGCTGCGCGTCGATGGCGACGCCGCCCCCGTCAAGCTCTCGACCGGGAGCCCCGCGCTGGGATCGCTCGCGGTGATCGTCGCCGCCGACCGCGGCGCGCCGACCGCGCGGCTCGGCATGGTCGCGCTGTCGGGTCCGGCCTGGCGCAGCCTGCGCGGCGGCGAAATCGATGCACGGATCGAGCTCGACGTCCGGCTGCGGCACAGCCAGCAGGGTGGCCTCGCGCTGAACGCCGCGGGCGAGCCGTTCGGCATGGCCGTGCTCGGCCCGCGCCGCGTGCTGACGATCCCGGCTACGACCATCGAGCGGGTCGCAACACAGCTCGAGAAGAGCGGCCGCATCGCGCGCGGATATCTTGGCGTCGGATTGCAGCCGGTCCGGCTCGACGACGGCCTCGGCGCGATGGTGATGAACGTCGACAAGGCCGGCCCCTCGGCCGCGGCCGGCGTCCGGCAGGGCGACGTGATCATTGCCGTGAATGGCGAGAAGCTGTCCGGCGTGCGGGCGCTGTCGCGCGGCCTCGGACCGCAGAGCGTCGGCACGGAGGTCGAGCTCACCGTGCATCGCGGCGGCGAGCCGCTGAACTTCAAGGTGACGGTCGGCGAGAGGCCCGAGACGTGAGCGGTGAGCCGGCCAACGACATCGTCATCGCGCTCGAGGTCGACGACGCCGTCCTCGCCGATCGGCTGGCGACCCTGCTCGGCAGCGTCGCCGGCCTGCGGCTCGCTGCGCCGGGCGAACAGGCCACGGCGGCGGTCGTCGCACGCAACCGCGAGGCCGCGGGCGCCGGCGACTTCGAGCTGACGCCGCGCGAGCTCGACGTGCTGGCGCTGCTGGCCGAAGGCGCATCCAACAAGATGATCGCACAGCGGCTCGGAATTTCCGTCCACACCGCCAAGTTTCATGTCGGCTCCCTGCTCGACAAGCTCGACGCCACCGGCCGCACCGACGCCGTCGCCCATGCCGCGCGGCGCGGGGTGATAAATTTGTGAGGGGTGGGATTGCTGTTGTAGTGACGCTGAGCTGAGATCTCTCCACCCGTCGTCCCTGCGAAAGCAGGGACCCATACGCCGCGGCAGATATTGCAGTCGGGACTCATCATTGTCGTCCTGGCGCCAGGACCCATAACCACCGCATTTTGATCGTGAACGAGATCGTGGCCCCAGCGTCGCGCAACAATGCGCACTTGGGGTAATGGGTCCTGGCCTTCGCCAGGACGACGGCGAATCTTCATGCGCACTCGTCAGTTGCACGCAGCCACTGCACAGCGACCCTAAATCAGTGATTTGGAAAATTCCGCCCTGCGGGCACCCGGCTCAGTATTCGACCGGATACAGACGCCTTCACGATCTGGCTATGCAATCTTCAGCCAACAAGAAGAAACGGCATGAAGAAGCTGATCGGTCGTCATCGGGACATTCAATACACACTCACCAACATCGAACCCGACCTCTGGGGTTGGTCGTTCGACATCAACGGCAAGACCAAGCAAGGCACCACGCGCGCGCGGCTCGACCTGCTGGCGCGGCGGCGCGTCTGCACGCTGATCGATCGCGAATTGAAACGCGCGGAACGTACCAGGCCCAACGAGCCTGACTGATCACTCTCCCCGGTGAAAGTCCATTGGACGTGCCACGCCTATGAGAAATGAAAACTCCCGCAGCACCGGCTGCGGGAGGTGTTGGCATCGATGGTCGCGGGGAGGTCCAACCACCGAAGCCGACATTCGAACCCTGTCAGGCTGTTTTGGCGAACATCGTCAGGACGCCATCGGCGATGTTGATAGCGACGACCTGCGACGAAGTCAGGCCCTTGGCCTTGAGCGCGGAGACCGCCTGCGGCGTCGCGTCAATCGACTTCCGAAGCGACTGGATGTCGTCCTCCTTTGTCTTTGCGATGGCATCCTCGACCTTCGATCGCATCTCGGGCTTGAGGTCCTTGATGTCCACGACCTCTATGCTCCGGATGACAGTGGACTGATCAGATGCCTGCGGCGGCGCCTTGGGTTGTGCGCCTTGCGCTTGCACCAAGGCGGGCGTTCCGAGGGCGAGCGCGGCAACAGTGACGAATGCAGTGAGATTGCGCATGATCGATTCCTTTCCGAGTCCTTATCCGAGTCAGCAAGCGATAAAACCTACGCGCGAAGTTTGGCCGGCGTCTGATTTTTCCGTGGCCATTCATTGGAGCCAATGCGACCGCAATGCGGGCGTCGAAGCCCGCTCAACCGCGGCGTCGACGTCCAGCGCGTCGATCCGGGCGCGACTGACTACAATGCGATGACGGAAATAGCGATCCCGAGCCGTGGTCCGGCATAGCGCTTGTCATCCGGCCCACCCTCGCCGCACCCGACGTTCCAGACCGCCGGCCATGTGAACCGCTCAAGCCCCGTTGCCGATATCGCCGCCCACGATGTCCAGCGCGTGTCACCGCTGCGTCGCCACAGCACGCCGCCCGGTCCCATGTCCGGGTAGAAGGCGATGTCGAGGTCGAAATCGCTGTTGGCGCCGAGATCGGGACCGATCCAGTAATAGGGACTGCGTCCACGCTCACGTCCAAGGATCAAGGTGAGCGTCTGGTTCGGTCCGCGCAAGCCCAGCCAGAGCGGTGCGATCACGCCGGGCGCGGGCGTGCAGAGCAGCGTTTGTGGCGCGGCAGTTGCCGCGGCGGTGCGGCCCGACAGTTTCAACGCGATGACCGTCGCAGGCGCCAATGTCCCCGACAGCGGTGCAGGGCTGGTCCCGCGCGGCAGCGGCGACCACGCGGCCTGGTCCAGCGATGGTAGCGGCCATGTGAGCTGCTCGCGCACCACACCTTCGGTATCGAGCACCTGATAGCGAAACCCATCCTGATCGAGCGCGGCTTGCACGCAATGCAGATACTCGACGCCTTCGGGCATCCGGTGCGCGGTGCCCGCACCCGCCGTGCAGACCTGCAGCACACTGCGATGAACCTGGACGTCGAAGGCGAGAATGTGGCTGCACAGATAGGCGGTGACATCGGCGCGGACGAGGATATCCCAGAACCGCTCGCGATATTCGTGGCCGATCTCGCGCTGATAGCTGCCGCTGTAGCCGTTGATGGCGTACACGGGATGATGGCCCAGCACCAGCTTGTGCCTGGCGTCCTCGTGCTGTGCGAGGACCGCTTGCAGCCAGTCGGTCTCGACATGCCCCTCGCCGCCGAGGCCGCTCCAGAGCGTGTGCACGAACACCATCAGGAGATCGTCGCGGCGAACCCAGTAGGACAGCCCATCCTGACCGGGCGGGCCGTTGCTCGGCAGCTGCAGCACCTCGCGGAACACCGCCTCGCTCATCTCGTCATAGGTGGTGTGGTTGCCGGTCGTGTGCCACAGCGGCACCACGCGCCGGTCGAGCCAGGACATCTCGACCTCGAACCAATGCCGCCATTGCGCGCGCAGCGCGTCTGCATCGGCGGTGAGGCCGATGATTTCGTCGCCGGGGAACAGAATGAATTCGGGCGCAGGATGCAGCCGGCGCACCACGTCGTTCACCGACGCGAAGGTGCGCTCATGCAGCGCGCCCGGAACGCCCGAGCAGGCATCGGCATAGATCACGAACTGGTGGCCCGAAGTTCTCGGCAACAGAGACGGAATTGCATCATCCATGGTCGGACCACGTCCTCGCGAGCCACATCATAGAGGAAGGCAGACTGATCGCTCAAGGCAGACATTCGCAGGCGCAAGGTTGCGGCCGACAGGCGCTTCTGGGATCGTGCGCCGCGCATTGCATTCGTCCATGACAAGGAGTTCCGGCGTGGCCATCCTCAAGGACTTCAGCATCGGATTCTACAAGATCCCGCTCCCGGTGGTGCTCAGCGACAGCACGCATGGCGAGATCAAGGCGTTCGAGCTCGTCACGATCCGCGCCCGCGATGCCGACGGCGCGGAAGGCACCGGCTACACCTACACGGTCGGCCGCAATGGCGGCGCCGTCGCCGATATCCTGGGCCGCGAAATCGGCGAGATCGCGCGCGGGATGGAGGCCGACGACACCGAGCAGCTTTGGCACAAGGTGTGGTGGGCGCTGCATTATGGCGGCCGCGGCGGGCCGGCAGTGCTGGCGCTGTCCGCGCTCGACATCGCGTTGTGGGACCTCAAGGCGCGGCGGGCATCGCTTCCGCTGTGGCGGCTGCTCGGCGGCTTCGACCGCCGCGTGCCCTGCTATGCCGGCGGCATCGATCTTGATCTGCCGCTGGATGGTTTGCTGAAGCAGACCGACGACAATCTCGCCAAGGGCTTTCGCGCCATCAAGATGAAAGTCGGCCGGCCGAGCCTTGCGTCCGACGTGGCGCGCGTGAAGGCGATGCGCGGCCATCTCGGCGACGAGTTTCCGCTGATGGCCGACGCCAACATGAAATGGACCGTCGAGGAAGCGATCCGCGCCGCGCGCGCCCTGCAACCGTTCGACCTGACCTGGCTCGAGGAGCCGACCATTCCGGACGACGTCGCGGGACACGCGCGCATCCTGCAAGCCGGCGGCGTGCCGATCGCAGCCGGCGAGAACCTGCGCAGCCTGTGGGAGTTCAAGCCCTATATCGCCGGCGGCGCGCTGTCCTACGCCGAGCCCGACGTCACCAATTGCGGCGGCGTGACCAGCTTCATGAAGATCGCCCGCCTCGCCGAGGCTTTCAATATTCCGGTCACCAGTCATGGCGCGCATGACATCACCGTGCATCTGCTGGCGGCGTGCCCGAACCGGTCGTATCTCGAGGCGCACGGCTTCGGCCTCGATCGCTATATCGAGCATCCGCTGGTTCTGGAGCAAGGTATGGCGATGGCACCGGATCGCCCGGGGCACGGCATCGCCTTCGACTGGAAAGGCCTGGAGCGGCTCAGCGCGGGATGAGGGACGGCTGGCTTGGGCTATCGGCTACAGTGGCGGATGAACCTTACATCCCTGGCGTACAGGTACGTGTAAGGGTCCACCTGTTCGAGCGCATGGTGCCGCATCACCCAGTCGCGAACCTCGGGCGCATAGGCCGACATCATCAGCTGGGTCTCGCCGGGGTTCATGCTGCGGTCGCCGTGATGTGCAGCGTGAAACATGAAGTAGCCGCTCGGGGTAATGCAGATCTTGTTGAGGGGAACGGTCCCCAGGACCGTCGTGCAAGAAGACTTGCAGCGACCATCGATCACCACGCGATCAT
The DNA here is from genome assembly GCF_029952935.1 of Bradyrhizobium sp. Mp19. Lineage (NCBI taxonomy): Bacteria > Pseudomonadati > Pseudomonadota > Alphaproteobacteria > Hyphomicrobiales > Nitrobacteraceae > Bradyrhizobium > Bradyrhizobium sp. Mp19. The sequence continues at coordinate 82,623 of NZ_JASAUT010000031.1, forward strand.
ACTCCGCATTGACTTGCCGGTACTTGTAGATGTGCGCGGCGGTGTTGCCGCCAGGGTCGTGAAGATAGTAGATCTTCTCTGCGCGTGCGAAACCCGTCATTACCAAGGTGAAGATCGCGATACTGACCACGGCGAGTATCCGATGCATATCACTTCCCCTCTTGCGGCCCTCTCTACTTCAACGGGCATTGCGGCATGAGTACTATGCGTGAATCGGTTTCGCAACTTCCGCTGTTGAACCCTTGGGCGGACACAATTGGACATGTTGGCGACATCCGCTGTTGAAACCAAGCCGGAAGACATAACCTCAAGTCGCGGATCGGGTCTGCGAGCAGGCGCCCTAGTCGCGCTCACGCCAAGCTGCTAGCCTTTTGCGCTTCGGATTGCCCAAGGCGCGATGAGATCATCGCGCTTTGGCTCATTGTCTGAGCATGATCCTTTCGGAAAACCGCTTCACACTTTTCCGGATCATGCTCTAGCGAGTTAAGGGATCGGAGCAAATGGACAACCGTAGTGATGTTTGGCGCGGCGTCGACGCGATCAAGCCGCGTTTCATCGAATTGAGCGACCGGGTCTGGGCGATGCCGGAGGTCTGCTACACCGAGGCGCGCTCATCCGCCGAACATCTGGCCGAACTGCGCCATCAGGGTTTTCGCATCACCGAGAACCTCGCCGACATCCCGACCGCGGTGATGGGCGAATGGGGCGAAGGCGGCCCGGTGATCGCCTTCCTCGGCGAATATGACGCCCTGCCCGGCCTCAGCCAGGAGGCCGGAATCGCCGAACATCGCCCGGTCGAGAGCGGCGGCCACGGCCATGGCTGCGGCCACAATCTGCTCGGCTCCTCCGCGCTGCTCGCCGCGACCGCGGTGAAGGACTGGCTCGCCGCCAACAAGGTGCCGGGCCGCGTGCGCTATTACGGCTGTCCCGCCGAGGAAGGCGGCGCGGCAAAGGCCTTCATGGTGCGCTGTGGCGCGTTCGAGGACTCCGACATCGCCATCACCTGGCATCCGCACAGTTTCTGGGAGGTGGCGGTGACACCGTCGCTCGCCAATACCCGCGCCGACTTCATCTTCACCGGGCGCACCTCGCATGCGGCGGCCTCGCCGCATCTCGGCCGCAGCGCGCTCGATGCGGTGGAATTGATGAATGTCGGCGTCAACTACATGCGCGAGCACATGCCGAGCGACGCCCGCGTGCATTACGCGCTGCTCGACACCGGCGGTATCGCGCCCAACGTGGTGCAGGCCCATGCCCGCGTGCGCTATTCGATCCGCGCCCGCGACCTGCCCGGCATGAACGAGCTGGTCGAGCGCGTGCACAAGATCGCGCAGGGCGCGGCGCTGATGACCGAGACCAAGGTGGAGATGAAGATCATCTCCGCCGTCTCGAACATCCTGCCCAACACGCCGCTGGAACAGACGCTGCACCGGATCATGGAAGAGCTCGGCCCGCCGCATTTCGACGATGCCGATAAGGATTTCGCCGGCAAGATCCGCGCGACCCTGACCGACAAGGACATCGCCTCGGTCTATTACGCGATCGGCATGGAGCCGACCGACCGGCCGCTCGCCGATTTCCTGGTGCCGATCGACGCCAAGCGCAATCCGCTGATCGGCTCGACCGACGTCGGCGACGTCAGCTGGGTGGTGCCGACCGTGCAGGTCCATGCACCGACGGTTGCAATCGGCACGCCGTTCCACACCTGGCAGGTTGTGGCACAGGGCAAGACGCCGGCCGCCCACAAGGCGATGGTGCAGGCCGCCAAGGCGATGGCCGGCCTCGGCGTCAAGGCGCTGATGGAGCCGGAGCTGATCGCGGCCGCCAAGGCCGACCTCAAGAAGCGGACCACAAGAACGCCCTATGTCAGTCCGCTGCCGACGAATGTTGCACCGCCGTTGGACATGTCGATCGCCTAAGAGCCGCATTGAGAGTGGGCCGGACCTGCTCTCCGGATCAAGCAATCGCATATCCACATCGTCATGGCCGGGCTTGTCCCGGCCATCCACGTCTTTCTCACGCGGAAACGGCGACGTGGATGCCCGGTACAAGGCCGGGCATGACGAGTTTGTGGAGGGATCGAGCGCATATGCGATAGCTCGGGCTTCAGATGCGAACTCCGGCCTGCGTGGCAAAAAAGCATCTCGGAACAAAGGATAACGAACAAATTTTCCGCACTGCGAGGCGCGCAAGGGCGCGCTTTTGGCGCCGATCTGCTGAACCGATGTGCGGCGAGGGGAGGTTCTGCACAAGCGATAGCCAAAAGACCTAGGCGCTGACGGGCGGGAGGCGTTGACCTTCGCGGTCATTCGGTGTGCCATCCTGCCGCCAACACGGCGGCCGGTTCCACGGCCCGCCGCAATAACCAATTGAGCCGGACCGAGGGGACAATGTTCGAGAAGAATCTGCGAGGCATGATCGACGAGGTGAAGGACGGGCGGATGGATCGCCGCGCCTTCGTCAAGCGAATGATTGCCGTCGGCCTCACCGCGCCGATGGCCAACCAGATCCTTGCGATCGGCGGCGTCGCGATGGCGCAGAGCCCGAATCCCTACAAGCCGACCAAGCGCGGCGGCGGCGGTCCGCTGAAGCTGTTGTGGTGGCAGGGCCCGACCCTGCTCAATCCGCACTTCGCCACCGGCACCAAGGACCAGGACGGCTCGCGGCTGTTCTACGAACCGCTGGCAAGCTGGGACGTCGACGGCCATCTCAACCCGATCCTCGCCGCCGAAATCCCCTCGATCCAAAACGGCGGACTTTCCAAAGATGCCAAGACCGTGGTCTGGAAACTCAAGCCCGGCGTCAAATGGCATGACGGCAAGCCCTTCACCGCCGACGACGTCGTGTTCAACTGGGAATATGCCACCGACCCCGCGACGGCAGCGGTCTCGAGCGGCACCTATTCCGGCATGACCGTGGAGAAGGTCGACGACCTCACGGTCCGCATCAAGTTCAAGGATCCGACGCCGTTCTGGGCCAACGCGTTCGTCGGCGCCTATGGTTGCATCATCCCGAAGCATTTGTTCGCCGAATACAAGGGCAGCAAGTCGCGCGAGGCGCCGAACAATCTGAAGCCGGTCGGCACCAGCCCCTACAAATTCGTCGAGTTCAAGCCGGGCGATCTGGTGCGCGGCGAGATCAATCCCGATTACCACATGCCGAACCGGCCCTATTTCGACACGATCGAGATGAAGGGCGGCGGCGATGCGGTGTCGGCGGCGCGCGCGGTGATCCAGACCGGCGAATATGATTTCGCCTGGAACATCCAGGTCGAGGACGAGGTGCTGCTGCGGCTGGAAAAGGGCGGCAAGGGCAAGACGCTCTATGCCGTCGGCGGCGACATCGAATTCATCGCCATCAACTTCACCGACCCGAACACCGAGGTCGACGGCGAACGCTCGTCGATCAAGACCAAGCATCCGATCCTGTCGGATCCCGCGGTGCGCAAAGCGCTGGCGCTGCTGGTCGACCGCGACTCCGTCAAGAAGGTGATCTACGGCCGCGCCGGCCGCGCCACCGCCAATTATCTCAACGGCCCCGAAGAGTTCGTTTCCAAGAACACCAAGTGGGAGTTCTCGGTCGAGAAGGCGAGCGCGCTGCTCGAGCAGGCCGGCTGGAAGGTCGGCTCCGACGGCATCCGCGAGAAGGATGGCAAGAAGCTGAAGCTCCTGTACCAGACCTCGATCAACGGCCCGCGGCAGAAGACCCAGGCGATCGTCAAGCAGGCTTGCCAGAAGGCCGGCATCGACGTCGAGCTGAAGTCGGTGGTGGCCTCGGTGTTCTTCTCCTCCGACGTCGCCAATCCCGACACCTATTCCAAGTTCTACGCCGACATCGAGATGTTCCAGATCCCGATGACGCAACCCGACCCGGGCCTGCACATGCGCCGCTATCTGTCGCGCAATGTCGCGACCAAGGAGAACAAGTGGCAAGGGCAGAACTTCCCGCGTTGGGTCAACAAGGATTTCGACGCCGCGATCGAGGCGGCCGATACCGAGACCGATCCGATCAAGCGGGCCGAGCTCTACATCAAGTGCAACGATCTGATGTGGCAGGACACGGTGGTGATCCCGGTGATGCACCGCCTCGCAGTGGAAGCCTGCTCCAACACGGTGCGGCCCGCGCTCTCCGGCTGGGCCAACCAGACCGACAATCTGCAAGACTGGTATCGTGAAACCTGAGACGTGACGTGCTCGGAATCGAACGGGCACTCTTCTCCCTCTCCTCGTTCTTACGGGGTCGAGACGAGCGGAGCTCGCTCTTGGAGGGCGGGGTGAGGCCCTATCCGCAAATGCGTTGGAAGGTGAGTTCGTGGAGAGTCCCTCTCACCCGGAATTCAAGGTGCGCTTGAATTCCGACCTCTCCCCGCACGCGGCGCGAGGTGAAGCTCGCCTTTCGACTGGAAGCAAGATCAACGTGCTCAAGGTGCGAGCGTAAGTTAGATGATCTCTCGATGAGTCAATATATCCTGCGCCGTCTGATGATCGCGATCCCGAGCCTGCTCGGAATCTCGCTCGTGCTGTTCGTCGTGCTGGCGCTCGCGCCGGGCGATCCGTTCAGCGAGCTCGCGACCAATCCGAACGTGCCGCCCGAGGTGCAGGCCGCGCTGCGCGCCAAGTTCGGCCTCGACGACCCGATCTATCTTCGCTACCTGCACTGGCTCGCGGCGATGGCGCAGGGCGACTGGGGCTTCTCCTTTGTCAGCCGGATCAATGTCGACACCCTGATCCTGCAGCGGCTGCCGACCACGCTCTACGTGATCGGCTCGGCCCAGCTGCTGGCGCTGCTCATCGCGATTCCGGTCGGCGTCTATGCCGCCACCCGGCCCTACTCGATCTTCGACCAGCTCGCCAACACCTTCGCCTTCATCGGCTTCTCGCTGCCGACCTTCTTCACCGGCATCCTGTTCATCCTGGTGTTCTCGGTGAAGCTGGACTGGCTGCCCTTCGTCTACACCGACGTACCGGGCAGCGGCATTCGCTGGCTGCTGGAGATGATCCGGCAGGCGATCATGCCGGTGATGGTGCTTGGCCTGTTCCAGGCGGCATCGATGACCCGCTTCGTGCGCTCGGCAATGCTCGACGTGATCCGGCTCGACTACGTCACCACCGCCCGCGCCAAGGGACTCGGGCAGGCCAAGGTGATCGTCAAGCACGTGATGCGCAACGCGATGATCCCGGTCGTCACGCTCATTGCGCTGCAAATGCCCGCCGTGTTCGGCGGCGCCATCGTCACCGAGCAGATCTTCCGGATTCCCGGCATCGGCTCGCTGCTGATTTCCTCCATCCTCGCCAATGACACGCCGGTCGTGATGGCCGTGACCTTCGTCTTCGCGTGTCTCGTGGTGCTGTTCAACCTGATCGCAGATGTCCTCTATGGCTGGCTTGACCCTCGCATCTCCTTCCGCTGAGCGGCGCGGCTATTCGCCCTGGCGCGAAACCTGGCGGCGCTACCGCCGGCACCGGCCGGCCGTGGTCAGCGCCGTGCTGCTGCTGCTGCTGATCGCGGCCGTCGTGATCGGCCCGTTCGTCTGGCGCGTCTCGATCAGCGACATGGACGTCGTGGCCGGCCTGCAGGGGCCGTCGCTGGCGCATCCATTCGGCACCGACGATCTCGGCCAGGACCTGCTCGCCCGCATGATCTATGGCGGGCGCATCTCGCTCGCGGTCGGCCTCGCCGCGATGCTGGTCTCGGTGTTCGTCGGCACGCTGATCGGCGCGCTCGCCGGCATGTCGCGCGGCGCGCTCGGCTACGCGTTGATGTGGCTGACCGACTTGTTTCTGTCGCTGCCGCAACTGCCGCTGCTGTTGATGCTGATCTATCTGTTCCGCGACGGGCTGAAGGCGATGTTCGGCCCGGAGGGCGGCATCTTCATCCTGATCGTGCTGGTGATCGGCGGCTTGCGCTGGATGCCGGTCGCGCGCCTGGTGCGCGCCCAGTTCCTGTCGCTGCGCGAGAAGGAATTCGTCGAGGCGGCGCGCGCGCTCGGCGCAAGCCCGGTGCGGCAGGTGGTGCGCCACATCCTGCCCAATGCGCTGGGACCCGTGATCATCGCCGGCACGATCGACGTCGCCGCCGCCATCATCGCGGAATCGACGCTGTCGTTTCTCGGCCTCGGCTTTCCGCCGGATACCCCGACCTGGGGCCGCATCCTCTATGACGCCAAGGACTTTCTCGACATCGGCCCGCATTGGGCGCTGTTTCCGGGCGGCGCGATCTTCATCGCGGTCGTCGCCATCAACTTCATCGGCGACGGGCTGCGCGACGCGCTCGACGCGCGCAAGGTGATCTGATGGCGCTGCTCGACATCAAGGGCCTGAAAACCCATTTCACCACCGACGACGGCATCCTCCAGGCGGTCGACGGCGTCGACATCAGCATCAACCGCGGCGAGACGCTGTGCGTGGTCGGCGAATCCGGCTGCGGCAAGACCGTCACCGCGATGTCGATCCTGAAGCTGATCGCGATGCCGCCGGGCAAGATCGTCGAAGGCGAGATCATCTTCGAGGGCCGCGACCTGGTGCCATTGACCAGCCATGAGCTCGACGACATCAGGGCCAAGGAGATCGGCTTCATCTTCCAGGAGCCGATGACCTCGCTCAATCCGGTGCTGACCATCGGCGAGCAGATCGCCGAGAGCCTGCGCCGCCACGAGGCGGTGACCAAGAAGCAGGCGCTCGAGCGCACCATCGAGATGCTGAAGCTGGTGCAGATCCCCAACGCCGCGGGCCGCGTGCATCATTATCCGCACCAGTTCTCCGGCGGCATGCGCCAGCGCGTGATGATCGCGATGGCGCTGGCCTGCCGCCCCAAGCTCGTGATCGCCGACGAGCCGACCACCGCGCTCGACGTAACCATCCAGGCGCAGATCCTCGACCTGTTGCAGGACATGAAGGAACGCTTCGGCATGGCGGTGATGCTGATCACGCACGCGATGGGCGTGGTCGCCGAGACCGCGCAGCGCGTCGTCGTGATGTACGCCGGCAAGGTGGTGGAAGAGGCGCCGGTCGACGAACTGTTCGGCAATCCCGGCCACCCCTACACCCAGGGCCTGATCCGCTCGATCCCGCGCATCGATCTCGACGCCACGCACAAGACCCGACTGGAGGCAATCGGCGGCTCGGTGCCGATCCTGATCAACCCGCCGCCCGGCTGCCGTTTTGCCGCCCGCTGCAAATACGCCATGAGCATCTGCACCGAAAAGGAGCCGCGGCTGCGCGAGATCGCACCCGGCCATCGCATGGCCTGCCACCTCGGAGACGCGTCATGAGCGAACCGCTGCTGCGCGTTTCCAATCTGAAGAAGCACTTTCCGGTGCTGGGCGGCCTGCTCTCGCGCGAGGTCGGCCAGGTCTATGCGGTCGACGGCGTGTCGTTCTCGGTCAACCGCGGCGAGACGCTCGGCCTCGTCGGCGAATCCGGCTGCGGCAAGTCGACCACCGGCCGCTGCGTGCTGCGCCTGATCGAACCGACCTCGGGCGAAATCGTGTTCGACGGCCGGAGCGTCACCGGCCTCGGCGGCGGCGATCTGCGCGCCATGCGGCGCAACATGCAGCTCGTGTTCCAGGATCCGTTCGCCTCGCTCAATCCGCGGATGACCGTCGGCGCGATCCTCGGCGAGCCCTTTATCATCCACAACCTCGTGACCTCGGCCAGCGAGCGCGAGGACCGCGTCGCGAGCCTGTTGGTCAAGGTCGGGCTGAAGGCCGAACACATGCGCCGCTACCCGCACGAATTCTCCGGCGGCCAGCGCCAGCGCATCGCGATCGCCCGCGCGCTCACCTTGGAGCCGAAGCTGATCGTGTGCGACGAGCCGGTCTCCGCGCTCGACGTCTCGATCCAGGCCCAGGTCATCAACCTGCTCGAGGATCTGCAGGCCGAGCTGAACCTCACCTATCTGTTCGTCGCCCACGATCTCTCTGTCGTGGAGCACATCTCCGACCGCGTCGCGGTGATGTATCTCGGCCGCATCGTCGAGCTCGCCAAGGCCAGCGATCTCTACCGCAACCCGCAGCACCCCTACACCAAGGCGCTGCTCTCGGCGGTGCCGGTGCCGGATCCCAAGGCGAAGCGCGACCGCATCCGCCTGAAGGGCGACGTGCCGAGCCCGATGAATCCGCCCAGGGGCTGCCACTTCCACACCCGCTGCCCGATCGCCGAAGAGCGCTGCCGGCAGACCGCACCGGAACTGCTGGAAGGCAGGAACGGGCATTCCGTGGCGTGCCATCTCGCGTAGAGTGGATCGCCTGCGACGATCAAACTGTCGGCACGACCACTCTTTCACCGTCACCCTGAGGAGCGCGCAGCGCGTCTCGAAGGGTCGACGGCCCCGCTGGTGGCCGTGCATCCTTCGAGGCTCGCTCCGCTCGCGCCTCAGGATGACGGGGCAAAAAGCTTCGCCCGCCGCCGCCTCTTCGCAGTCTTTGTCTTTGCTTTGGCTTTCGTCTTGGGCCGCGCGGCCGGCGCCTTCACCTGCGCTTCCTCGCTCTCGCTCGCCTCCGTCCGCAGCGTCTCGAGCAGCCAGTCACGAAACGCGCGCATGCCCGGCGTCACGTCGCGCGACTTCAGCCAGGTCAACCAATAGGATCCCGCCGGGACCTCGGCCGCGAACGGCCGCAGCAGCCGGCCGGAGGCCAGCTCATTTTCGAACATCGCGATCGGCACCAGCCTGACGCCGACGCCGCGCGCGGCGGCCTCGGCCATCGCGACCGAACTGTCGAAGATCGGCCCCTGGATTTTCGGACACGGCGCGCCGGCGACTGCAAACCATAGCGGCCATTCCTCGGCGCGGTAGGACCGCAGCAAGAACTCCTGTGCGAGATCGGACGGCTTGCGCAGCCGGTCCGCCGCGTCGGGGCAACACACCGGCGAGAGCGGCGCGGACAACAGATGGATCGCCTCGGTGCCGTGCCAGGAGCCGTCGCCGAAGCGCAGCGCGAGATCGAGCCCGTCGCCCGCGATGTCGACGCGGTTGTTGTTGGTGAGCAGGCGCAAATCGATATAGGGATACGCGCGCTTGAAGCGGTCGACCCGTTGCAAGAGCCATCCGGTCGCGAACGTCGTGACGCAGCCGACGGTCACGACCTCGCGCGTGCCCTTGGCCTCGATGCGGTCGATCGCGACGCCGATCCGGTCGAGCGCGTCCGACAGCACCGGCAGCAGCGCCAGCCCTTCGTCGGTGAGCACCAGCCCGCGCGGCAGCCGGCGGAACAGGCTCGTGCCCAGGAGATCCTCGAGTTGCTTGACCTGATGGCTGATCGCGGTCTGCGTCACGCGCAGCTCCATCCCGGCGCGGGTGAAGCTGAGCAGCCGCGCGGAGGCCTCGAAGGCGCGCAGCGCGTTCAGCGGGAGATGCCGGCGCACGGCGTCATGACCAAGTTTTCCTCATGTCTCGCTGTATAAATGATTGTTTGTGCGCCGTCACGCCGCCCGGCAGGTTCGCGCCGCCAACGGGAGATTCGACATGCTGACGAGACGGACATTTGGATTGCGCGCGCTGGGCCTTGCGGTGTCCTGCACCCTGCCACGGTCAGGCGCGGCCGCGGAACAAGGCGAGCCGGCGCAGCGGCTGCAGCAGGAGTTTGCGCGCATCGAGCTGGCAACCAGTGGCCGGCTCGGCGTCGCCGCGCTCGACATGGAGACGGGATTGCGCGCGAGCCGGCGCGGCGACGAGCGGTTCCCGATGTGCAGCACCTTCAAGGCGTTGGCCTCGGCTGCGGTGCTGCACCGGGGCGACCGCGGCGAATCCAGCCTCGATCAGCAAATCCGGTTCGAGGCCAAGGATATCTTGGCCAACTCGCCCGTCACCAAGGAGCACGTCGCCTCGGGCATGACGCTTGCCGAGCTTTGCGAGGCCGCCATCACAAGGAGCGACAACACTGCGGGCAACATGATCCTCCGCGAGATCGGCGGGCCAGCCGGCCTGACCGGCTTCTTCCGCACCATCGGCGACAATGTGAGCCGGCTCGATCGCTGGGAGCTGGCGCTGAACGAGGGGGTATCAGGCGATCCGCGCGACACCACGAGCCCGGTGGCGATGCTGAAGAACCTGCAGCGCGTCGTGCTCGGCAACGTTCTGCAGACCGTCTCGCGCCAGAAGCTGGCGGATTGGATGGTCGCCAACAAAACCGGCGACGCCCGGCTGCGTGCCGGCGTGCCCCGCGACTGGCGGGTCGCCGACAAGACCGGCACCGGCGAGCGCGGCACCTACAACGACATCGGCGTGTTCTGGCCGCCAGGCCGCAAGCCGATCGTGGTGACGGTTTACCTGACCGGGGCAAGTGCCCCCATGGAGAAGTGCAACGAGGTGATCGCCAATGTCGCGCGCGCCGTCGCCAATGCGAGCACCGGGCAGAGCGGCTGAACCAGCGACGCCGCGATCAGCGTCTCCGACAACGTCAGGTCGGCCAGCGACCAAGCAAGTCGCTCGCCGCCTCGAACAACGCTGCAACGCGCAACAATTCGGCATCGGCCCGGAAGCGGCCGACCAGGTGCAGTCCGATCGGCAGGCCGTCGCGGCCGAAACCTGCGGGGATGCTGACGGCGGGATGCCCGGTCATGTTGAACAGCATGGTCCAGGGAAACCAATGCGGCCGCACGCTGTCGAAACTCCGGCCGTCGATCTCGATCGTGCCGAATAGGTCCTGGTCGATCGGCAACGCCGACCGGGTCAAGGTCGGCATCGCCAGGAGATCGCCGCGCGCGAACAGCGACTGCACCCGGCGGAACAGCGCGGTGCGCTCGAACATCGCCCGCTGGTAGTCGACACCGCTGACCTGCGCCGCCAGCGCGAGCTGCTTCAGGAAGGTTGCGCTGAGATCATCCGGATGATCGGCGGCGAGCTTCTCGAAGCGGGTGCGCCAGACGGTGTGATTGATCGCACGCCAGATCGGCTCGATGTCAAAGCCGTCGCCGGAAAACTCTTCGAGCTCGGCGCCAAGGCTCGAAAGACGGTCGAGGCTTGCCTTGAACGCCGCAGCCACATCTGATGTGACCGGGCGCCCCGGCGGCGACACGCAGAACAGCACCCGTCGGCCCTTGAGGTCGCCGCGCGGCGCGGCAAGCCCGAGATAGTCGGGGACCGGCACCCCGATCGACCAGGGGTCCGACGGATCCTCTCCCGCCATCGCCTGCATCATCAGCGCCGTATCGGCAACGGTGCGCGTGGTCGGTGTGACATAGGTCTGGTTGCCGAAAGCATCCTGCACCTGGCTATGCGGGATCACCCCATTGCTCTGCTTGATTCCGACCACGCCGTTGCAGGCGGCGGGAATCCGGGTGGAGCCGCCGCCATCGGTCGCAACCGCCAGCGGCGCGATGCCGCTCGCGACGGCCACCGCCGCGCCGCCGCTGGAGCCGCCACTGGACCGCTCGGCACTCCATGCATTCCGCGTCCGCCCGAACAGCGGCGAGTCGGTCAGGCACTTGCTGCCGAATTCCGGCGTCGTGGTCTTGCCGATTAATATGCCGCCCTGGGCACGGAGGCGGGCCACCGCGACGGCGTCATTGTCGGGCACGTTGTCCCGGTACGGCACCGCGCCGAAGGTCGTCCGGACGTCTTTGGTGCTGACGATGTCCTTCACGGTGAAGGGGATGCCGTGGAGCAGACCGGGCGGCTCGCCGGCCGTGATTTGCCGCTCGGCAGCTTTCGCCTGCGCCATCGCCGCATCGCCGCACAGCGTGATGAAGCAGTTCAATTCGGGTTGCAGCCGCTCGGCACGGGCGAGCACCGCGCGCGTAACCTCGACAGGCGAAACCTCCTTGCGGGCGATGCGCCCACGAAGCTCAACGGCAGACAGCAGACACAGATCGTCGCTCATTTGGGCAAGGACTCGCGCAGGCATGGTCGACGCCCGCATCGTGCCGCGCGGCATGCGGCAAGTCCATCGGCTCGGACGCATGGCGAAAGGCCGCGGCGCCGCGACGAGTGCATGGCCTGCCGGGTGCCGGCGGGCCCTTCCCGGCCGCGCGGCTTGGCAGCGACGGAGGATCATGCGACGCTCGATCCGCCATACGGAGGAACACGTCTTGTATCGCCGCCTCGCCCTCGCCGCGCTGATCGTTGCCGGCAGCGTGCACGGCAGCCTCGCGGCGGCCGATCCGGCACGGTGCCGCGAGCTGATCCGCAAATACGAAACCGACAAGGCCCAGCTCAGCGCGGTCGAGATCTCGCTGTCGCTGTTTGCGGCCGCCAATGCCGATTGCATCAACCTTGCCACCGAGCTGCTCGATCACGGCGCCTCCGTCGACGCGCGGGACCGGCTGGGCGCAAGGCCGCTGAGCCACGCCGCCCGCTCCGGCCATCTTGCCATGGTCGACCTGCTGCTGGCGCGCGGCGCGCCGGTCGATGCGCGCAACCTCGCGGGATCGACCGCGCTGTATTTTGCCGCCGAGCACGGCCATGTCGCGATCGTGCAGCGGCTGATCGACCGCGGCGCCGACGTCAATCTCACCGGACGCAGCGGCGCCTCCCCGGTCGCGGCCGCCGCCTATGCCGGCAGGGACATGGTGGTGCGCATGCTGCTGGCGCACGGCGCCGACGGCCGCAAGGCCGACGACACCGGCAAGCCGCCGGTCGTCTATGCCGCGGCCGGCGGCCAGCTCGGCATCGTCAAGCAGCTGCTCGCGCGCGAGATCGACATCAATGCGCGCTACACCAACGATCTGACGCTCCTGATGTGGGCGGCCGGGCCGGATGAGACCGTGCCGGAGGCGCAGGCGCTCGAGGTCGTCTCATACCTGCTGGAAGGCGGCGCCAAGGTCGACGACCGCGATGCGCGCGGCCGCACGGCGCTGATGATCGCAGCCGAAGGCAATCATCCGGCGATTGCCAGGACACTGCTGACGCATGGCGCCGACCCTGCGCTGGCCGACAAGGCCGGCAAGCATGCCGCCGATCTCACCATCCTGTCGGCGCTGCGCGAGGAGCTGACGCCGCGTTAGCTATCGCGAGGGCAGTGCGCCCCCTCTCCCGCTTGCGGGGGAGGGCTGGGGTGGGGGCTCTCTCCACGAATCATTTGGTGGAGAGAGCCCCCACCCGCATCGCATCTTCGATGCGATGCGACCTCCCCCGCAAGCGCAGGGCTATCGCATGTGACCGAGGAGTTCGAAGACGAACGCATCGTTCCATCCGGCGCGTTTGAGCTTGCCGCGCA